>JAJOKN010000136.1:1907-6328 GCA_021129815.1 Desulfotomaculum sp.
TTAACTTTCAAATATATCAATCAATTTATCGATGTGTTTTTGTGCAGTGAAGTTTGCTTGTATCAGTTTTCTGCCGTTTTCACCCATAAGCTTATTTTCATGGATATTATTACATAAAAAGCATATTTTTTGCCCAAGTTGCTCTATCTTTCCGTATTCTACTAAAAAGCCTGTTTTATTATTTATGACAGTGCTGCTTATGCCACCAGAATCATAGGCTACAACTGGCACAGCATGAGCTAAGCTTTCAGCTGCAACCATGCCAAAAGGTTCTGGGAAAATACTTGGCATTACAACTACGTTTGCTTTGCTGTAGAAATGCGTCATTTTTTCATGTGGGACGCTGCCGACAAATTCTATGTTTACATTGCTTGCTTTTTTTAGCTCAAGTGCAAGCTGAGCACATCGTTTCATATAAGATTCGTCGCCGCTGCCTACTATTACTAATTTTATGTTCTTGCTTGTAACAAAGTTCATTGCTTCTATTGCATGGTGAACGCCTTTTTCTTTTACAAATCTTCCAGCAAACAACACATAATCATATGCTCTGCTAACTTTCTCTGGTATTTTTACTTGTCTTGGGACTAAAGAGATTTTGGTTAAAAAAGGCATGTTTTTTAACAGAGTTTGCTTCATGTATTCGCTGATCACTATTGTATGATCGAATAAACTAGCAGACTCAAGGAGTTTTTTTCTCTCTTCAAACAGCGAGTGAATGTCATCGGGCAAACCATACCTTTTTAGGCATCTGCCATCTGATATATTTTTAATGCAGGTATCGCTGAATACAAAGTTACAGGGTTTGTCATCGATTATCTTTAGCTCTGTTAAGCAGTAAAAATAGTGATCGTGACAGTACCATATCACTTTTCCGCGTTTTGCCTCTTTGATGGAGCTGATAATTCTGTGATCCAAAATGTTGTGTACGTATATGATATCTGGCTTAAATGATTCTATGAAATTTTTGATTTCACGAAGTTCGTTTGTCAAGTTATGAGCATTTGCGATATTTCTGGCATGTAGGATTGGCAAGCAGAGCTCTGAAACTATGCTGTTGTTAGTAAAGTCTTTTGGATATTTTTTGCCATATATTACAGCAATTTCATGTCCAAACTTTGCAAATGAATTGGCAAAACTGTTTATATATTCTTCTGTACCGCCGAATTCTCCATACTTATCGTTGACTATCAGTATTTTCATTTTTTACCACCTGTTTTTGGTCTAACTTTTCAATGATGTACTTCCAATCCACATATTCGTTTATACTTTCAAGAGCAGCTTTGATAGCGCTTTTATTTTCTGGTTTTATTCTGTTGGATACTGTAGTCATACGTTCAACAGTTGTGAATGTATCGTAGTGCACTAAAATTACAGGAATGCCTTTTTCTTCTGCACGTGCAAGCACTTTTATATTTGGATAAAGCCCTCCTGTTAAAATCAGTAGGTTTACATTTATTTCCAGCGCTGCTAAGGCGAGATCAGCACGATCACCTCCAATTACAACGGCTGTATTGCTGGATCTGTGCAAGTAACTCAGAGCGCTTTCCACACTCATGGCTCCCACAATGACATCTTCAATGGGTTTGTTTAATTTCCCTTCACCTGTGAGGATTTCTCCCCCAAGCTTTTGGTAGAACTCCTCTGCTGTGGGAACAGTGAGTTCTGTTTGTTGCGGCACAACGCCCAACACTTGAAAGCCATTGTGTTTCAATATTTTTTTGTAAATACCCTCTACTTTGCCAAGCACTTGGCGAGGCACATTGTAAAATACATTTCCAATTAAGTCGATGCCTTGACATTTAAAATGGCGGTTAAAGAATATGGCTTGGTCTAGATTGAAATCGTTTTCTGATTTGACCATATACAGTATAGAAGCATTGAACTGCTTGGACAATGAAATTACATCTAAGTTTTTGCTTGCCATGGCATGCGGGAATATAGCTCCATCTATTAGAACCAGGTCAGCATCTTTTGATACATCTTCAAATGCGCTCACTATTCTGTCCTCAGGGTTTCCAAACTGCCTGAATTTTGTCAAATAAAATGGGCTTGTAATAAATGGCACAATAGTATCTAAGGGCTGTTTCATTCCTAAAACTTCTTTCATCAAAATACCATCATCATCTTCGGTAACACTTGTTGAAGTAGTTATTCCTACAGGCTTAAAATAGCTTACGCGCATCCCTTCTTCTTTGAATTTAAGTGCAAGACCTAGTGCCATGATAGTCTTAGCGCTTCCAGCTGTGCCAGTGATGTACAGATTTTTCATCAATTATCACCTCGAGATATTGTTATTTTTATATCTACAGCAGTTACACCGTTTTCATAAACGAAAACAGGATTTATATCCATTTCGGCTATTTCAGGAAAGTCTCTTGCTAACTGTGCAGTGCGGCCGATTGTTTCTATTACTGTTTTGAGATCAAGCGGCTTTGCTCCCCTATAACCCTTTAGCAGCTTATATGCTTTTGTGTTGGAGATTAGATCTTCTATCATGTCATGAGTTATATAATTTGCAAGACAGAACGATACGTCCTGTATCAAATTGACATAAATACCGCCTAAACCAAACCCTATTAACGCTCCAAACTGTATATCCTTTTTTACACCTATTATGAATTCTGTTCCTTTTCTTTCCATTTTCTGAACTTCTATTCCGTACGGTATTACATTGGGCATATAACGCGAGACACTTTCCATTATGCGTATAAATCCTTCACGAACTTCATCTGCTGAGTTTAAATTCAACAGAATGCCACCTACGTCAGTTTTATGCATGATTTTAGGGGATGCTACTTTTAGTACTACAGGATACCCTATTTCATCTGCTAGCCTTACAGCTTCACGAGTTGTTGTGGCTAGTTTTACAGGTGCTGCAGGTATCCTATAAGCCTTTGCCACTTCGTATGTTTCGCTCCCTAGCAGCACATGGCGTTTTTCCGAGAGCACAGTTTCAAGTATAGATGCTGCTTTAGCTTTGTCTACATCTTTATATTCTAAAAGGCTTGAAGTTTTTGCATTTTTCTTAAATTCAGCATATTTTATTACTTTACTTAGGCTTTGAATTGCAGCCTCAGGGAATGTGTAGTTGGGGATATCTGTCTTTGATATTATTTCAATGCCGCCTTTTAAGGCCTGTCCTCCCATAAACGATGTAAATATTGGTTTTTTATGCTTATCTTTTATAACTTCAATTGCCTGTGCTGTTTTTGATGAATCGGTAACAGCAGTAGGGCATATCAAAACCAGTGCGCAGTCTGTGTTGGGATCGGCTAAGGTCTTATCAAGTGCAAGATGATATCTCTCATGGTTTGCATCTCCTAGTACATCTACAGGATTGTAAATATTGGATTCAGAAGGCAAATTTTCTTTTAAGAATTCGATAGTGTTTTGTGTAAAGCGTGCCATATCGAGATCATGTTTTTCTATAGCATCTGCAGCTATGATGCCAGGTCCGCCTGCATTTGTAACGATAGACACTTTATTTCCTGATGGAAAGGTACTTGTTTTAGAAAAAGCTAAAGCCAAATCAAACAGTTCATTCATGGTGCGGGCACGTATGATTCCTGTATATTCAAATGCTATTTCATAAGCTAAGTCGCTGCCAGCAAGTGCTCCTGTGTGGGAAGATGCAGCTTGTGCTCCTGCCTGGCTTGTGCCTGACTTCAATACAACAACAGGTTTTAATTTACAGGCTTTTTTAGCTGCTTCTATGAATCCAGCTCCATCAGATACATCTTCTATGTAAATCAATATGACATCAGTATTGGGATCATCTGTAAGCTCGTTTATAAAATCGGTTTCATTCAAAAGAGCTTTGTTGCCTAAGCTTATTATTTTTGAAAACTTCAACCCTATGTCTATGCCTTTATCTACTATTGATACCAGCATAGCACCGCTTTGGGAAATAAAGGCTATGTTCCCTCTTTCAGGGAAAACTGCAGAAAAAGAAGCGTTTATAGGAGTTGCAGTATCCATTATGCCTACGCAGTTAGGCCCCAGCATGTTTATGTTGTGCTTTTTAGCCACTTGTGTTATTTTCTTTTCCAGTTCTAATCCTTTATTGCCGATTTCCTTAAAGCCAGCAGTGAGTACTATTAAGTTTTTGATGTTCAACTCAGCTGCTTCTGATACTATATCCAAGCAGTATTTTGCAGGAATAGCTATGATCGCTGTATCTATAGGTTTGCCAATGCTTTTTAAAGACCCATAGCACTTAATCCCTTCGATTTTATCAGCTTTTGGATTTATCGGATATATATCTCCTTTAAAGCCGCTTGAAATGATATTATTTAAAACCGCATTGCCAATTTTTCCAGGAACAGTTGAAGCGCCTACTATTGCAATGGATTTAGGGTTGAAAAACTTTTTTAAGTCAGGCATTTATCCACCTTCTTAAAAAATTTTTTAAAATTTTCAGA
>JAJOKN010000105.1 GCA_021129815.1 Desulfotomaculum sp.
TATTATATAATTTAACTGTATGTTCTAGCATGAATGGGAGGTGTAATTTTGCCAAAGCGTACATATCAACCAAAAAAGAGAAAGCGCCTTAGAGTACATGGTTTTTTGAAGCGCATGTCTACAAAAGGTGGGCGCAATGTATTGAAGAGAAGAAGGTTAAAAGGTAGAAAGAGATTGTGTGTATAACTAATTTGCGCATAGGGTAAATATTTTTATGTGTAATGTTGATAGCAAAGTCAAAAAAAAATTCAATTCCTTGAAGAAGGATCGTGACTTTAGAAGGGTATACAAGTGTGGTATTTCAACAGCCGACAGAAATTTAATTATGTATAAGCTTATGTCAGGGCTTAGTGAAGTGTGCATAGGAATAGCTGTGAGTAAAAAGATAGGTAAAGCAGTTAGGAGAAATAGGATTAAGAGAATTATAAGGGAAATTTGTAGGCTTAATATCGATCAATTTGATGATGGCTGTGACTATGTGATAATTCCTAGGCCGGCAATTGTACAGTGTGATTACCGGCAGATTGAGAAGAGTATTTTAAATTTATTAAAAAGGCTTAAAAAAATCAGGAGATGAAAAATTGGTAAAGAGAGCAGTAATTTTATTATTATTATTTTATCGCAAATTTATTTCTCCTTTTAAACCGCCAACTTGCAGGTTTGTTCCCACGTGTTCTGAGTATTCAATTCTGGCTGTAAAGAAATACGGTGTTATAAAAGGGTTGTGGCTCACTTTGAAAAGGCTGCTTAAATGTCATCCTTTTCATCCAGGTGGTTATGACCCTGTGTAGTTTTTTTATATTTTAGGAGGCGTGAAATTTGTGGAATGCATTTGTTGATGGAATAAAGTCAGTGATTGATTTGCTGTACGATTTTACAAGCTTAATAGGTCTGCCGAGCTATGCATTGGCTATCACATTACTGACTGTAGCTATTAAACTTATTTTGTATCCGCTTACTAAAAAGCAGATGCAATCTATGAAAATGATGCAAAAACTTGCTCCAAAGATAAGAGAAATTCAACAAAAATATAAGAATAAAAACCCACAAAAGATGCAGCAAAAGCTCATGGACCTGTACAGGGAAAATAATGTTAATCCACTAGCAGGCTGTCTGCCTATTTTAATTCAAATGCCTATATTGATTGGGCTTTATCAAGCACTTTTGACATACGAATTTTCAAACGTTCAGCACGCACATTTTTTTTGGATTGAAACATTAAAGGATAAAGATCCTTTTTATATTTTACCGCTGTTTGCAGCACTTACTACTTATTTTCAGTCTAGACTCACTATGAATGTTGAAGATCAAACTCAGAAAATAATGTTATATATGATGCCTGTTTTGATTGGTTGGTTTGCTTCTATTGTGCCTTCAGGTTTGGTGTTGTACTGGGTGGTATTTAACATAATGGGTATTATACAGCAGTATTTTATAAATAAACATATAGAAGCTGCGGAGAAAGGAGTAACTCGGCAGTGAAAGAATTAGAAGTTTCAGGAAGGACGGTTGAAGATGCGCTTAGATCAGCTCTTTTGCGTTTAGGTGTATCGAGAGAAGAGGTAGATTATGAAGTAATTGATGAAGGTTCAAAAGGATTATTTGGAATATTTGGTGCAAGGACTGCTAAGATTAGAGTTGTTGTAAAGCAAAATCCTGTAGATAAGCTTGTAAAATTTTTAAAAGAAGTTACTATTGCGATGGGATTGCTTATTGATGTTGAAGTTTCAGTTAAGGAAGGGACTATAAGTGCAAACATAAAGGGAGAAAATTTGGGTGTTTTAATTGGCAGAAGAGGCGAAACTCTAGATGCTCTTCAATATTTGTCTAATTTAGTAGTTAACAAAAATAGCGAAGCAAAGCAAAAGATTATACTTGATATTGAAGGTTATCGCAATCGCAGAAAGAATACGCTGCAAAAACTCGCTTTGAGGTTGGCTGATAAGGTAAGAAAGCAAGGTAAAAGCATAGTGCTAGAACCAATGAATGCACAAGAAAGAAGGGTTATTCATACTACACTTCAGTCAAGAGATGATATTTACACTTTTAGCGAAGGTGAAGAGCCGTATCGCAAAATTGTAATTGCTCCTAAAAAGTAGCTTGTTGGGTATAATAATATAGTGCAAAGAATTAGTATAGATGTTAAAATTTATAGTGTTAATACCTAAAGCAAAATTTTTGTTTTTGAAATTTTAAGCCCGAACTTAGTTTGAAAAGTGCGGGCTTAATTAGTTTTGTGTTGGAAAAGGGGATGTTTAGTTTTTATGAATGAGACTATAGCTGCTATTGCTACTCCTTTAGGTGAAGGCGGCATTGGAATTGTTAGGATGAGTGGGCCAAAATCAATTGATATAGCAAAAAAAGTGTTTAGACCAAAATACAATCACAATTGGCATGATGGTCCGGGATTTAGAATTGTTTACGGACATGTAGTTGATCCAGAAAGAGATGAGGTTATTGATGAGGTAGTGCTTTCGCTCATGCGTTCACCGAAGAGTTTTACTGGTGAAGATGTAGTTGAAATTAACTGTCATGGAGGAATATTGGTTACTAAGAAGATATTGCAGTTAGTTTTGAATAACGGTGCATCTTTAGCAGAGCCGGGAGAGTTCACAAAAAGAGCGTTTTTAAACGGCAGAATAGATTTGATTCAGGCTGAATCGATAATAGATATTATACGTGCAAAAACCGACGTTGCTCTAAAAATTTCGACATTACAATTAAAAGGTGAATTATCTAAAAAGATAAATCACATACAAAGAGAACTTTTGAAACTGCTTGCACAGATTGAAGCCAGCATTGATTTTCCAGAAGATGCCGAAGAAGTTTGTTGTGATGATTTGAAGTTGAGTTTAGAATCGATTTTAAAAGATTTGAATAAATTTATAGATAATTACAAAATAGGAAAAATATACACAGAAGGAGCTTTGGTTTCGATAGTCGGAAAGCCAAATGTGGGAAAATCTTCGCTTATGAATTTGTTGTTAAATGAAAACAGAGCTATTGTTACAGAGATACCAGGAACTACTAGAGATACAATAGAAGAAGTTATAAACATAGAAGGAATTCCAGTTAGAATTGTAGATACAGCAGGCTTAAGAGAAGCAGAAGATGCAATAGAAAGAATTGGAGTTGAACGTTCAAAAGAAGTCATAAGAAGGTCAAATTTAGTTTTGTTTGTTTTAGATGTATTATATGGATTTACTGATGAAGATAGAGAAATACTCGATATGATAAGAGATATAAAGAAGATAATTTTGATAAATAAAATTGATATTTCTGATGAAAGAGCAAAAGTGCAGATTGAAGAAATAGAAAAAAATTTCAAAGGTGAAGATATTGTTAAAATTTCTGCGGTAAAAGGAACAGGACTTGAAGAATTAAAACAGAAGATAGCTAGTGCTATGTTAGACAAAGAAGTGAACATTTCTGACTTAGCGGTGTTTTCTAGAGAAAGGCACAGGCTTGCTTTGGAAAAGGCGAGGAAGTATATTGAGGAATCATTGAGGGATGCAGATAAAAATGTTCCGCTTGACTTGCTGTCTATAAATATTCGAGGAGCATGGGAAGCGTTGGGTGAAATAACAGGCAGCGCAGTGACAGAGGATTTGGTAGATACAATATTCAGGGACTTTTGTATTGGCAAATGAGGTGTTGAATGTGATTTACAGTGCTGGAGAATATGATGTGATAGTTATTGGATTGGGTCATTCTGGATGTGAAGCTGCTTTAGCATCAGCTAGGATGGGTTTTAGGACATTGGCGCTTACGCTTAATTTAGAAAATATAGCTCTTATGCCGTGCAATCCTTCCATAGGTGGACCTGCTAAGTCTCACTTGGTTCGTGAAATAGATGCTTTAGGCGGAGAGATGGCTTTAAATACTGATAAGAGTGCCATTCAAATGAGAATGTTGAATACCAAAAAAGGGCCAGCTGTGCGTGCGCTCAGAGCTCAGTGCGATAAAAGGCTTTATCAAAAGAATATGAAAATTGCATTGGAAAAAGAACCAAATTTGAATTTAAAACAGCTTATAGCAGAACGAATTGTGATTAAAAATGGGAGAGTAACTGGGGTTATAACTCATACAGGTGCGAAGTTTAAATCCAAAGCAGTGATAATAACTTCTGGCACGTACTTAAAGAGCAGGGTTATCATTGGAAATGCATATTTTAACACAGGTCCAAATTATCAGCATGCTGCTGTAAACTTATCCGACAATTTAAAAGATCTCGGGATAAAGCTTATGCGCTTTAAAACAGGGACGCCTGCACGCGTTGACAGGCGAACGGTAGATTTTACTAAGATGATAGAGCAGCCAGGAGATGAAAAGCCGTATAATTTCTCCTTTATTTCTCCCATAAGAGAGAGAAAACAGGTCTCCTGCTGGCTTACTTATACGAATGAAAAAACCCATGAGATTATAAGGGAACACTTGCATCTTTCACCTTTATACAGCGGAGTCATAGAAGGCGTTGGACCACGATATTGTCCTTCGATTGAAGACAAGGTGGTCAGGTTTGCGGACAAAGATAGGCATCAAGTGTTTATAGAACCTGAAGGGTTGGACACTTATGAGTTGTATGTGCAGGGAATGTCAACGAGTTTGCCTGAATATGTCCAGTATAAATTTTTGAGAACTATTCCAGGATTAGAAAATGTAGAAATTATTCGTCCTGCTTATGCAATTGAATATGACTGCATAGAGCCTACACAGCTTAAACTGTCATTAGAATTAAAGGGAATTGAAGGACTATTTTTTGCAGGACAGATAAATGGCACTTCAGGATATGAAGAAGCTGCTGCACAGGGATTGATTGCTGGCATAAATGCTGTTATGTATATACAAAATAGACCTCCGCTTATCTTAAGCCGTGCGGAAAGCTACATAGGAGTGATCATAGATGATCTTGTAACCAAAGGCACAGAGGAACCGTACAGACTTTTGACTTCTAGGGCAGAATACAGATTGTTCTTAAGACAGGACAATGCAGATTTAAGGCTTACGGAAAAAGGAAGAGCTGTTGGACTTGTAAATGATGAAAGATGGGAATTGTTTAATAGGAAAAAAGAATTGATTGATAAAAAGCTAAAATGGCTTAAAAAAACATATATTTTACCAAAAACAGAAATAAATGAGAAAATGAAACAAATAGGAATTTCTCCTATAAAACAAAAAATAAACTTATATGCTTTGCTCAAAAGGCCGGAAGTATCATTCGATACGCTTAAGGAATTGGGTTTTGAAATAGATGAAGAGAGCATAGATGTTTTGGAAGAACTTACAGCACAGGTAAAATACGAAGGATATATTGAGAAGCAGAAGAACCTGATTGAAAAATTCAAAAGGCTTGAAAATTTAAAACTTGATGCAGATATAGATTATAACGAAATAAAAGGGCTTAGAACTGAAGCAAAGCAAAAGTTAAACAAAATAAAACCTGAGTCCATAGGACAAGCTTCGCGAATATCTGGAGTCAATCCTGCGGATATTTCAGTTTTGTTGATTTGGTTAGAACAGAGGAAGAAAAAAAACAATGTTGCAAACAAATAGAAGAGGATGTTGTAAAAACTTATGAATGAATCATTTGTAAAAACTTTGATTTCTATTGGAAAAGAACTGGGGTTTGAGTTTACACAGCAGCAACTGAACAAATTTAACACTTACTATGAATATTTAGTTGAGTTTAACAAACAAGTAAATTTAACTAGCATAACGAGACCAGAGGAATCAGCAGTTAAACACTTCATCGATTCACTCACTTGCTTGTATTGTATGGATATTGGGAGTAAACGCGCTGTTAGTATCATTGATATAGGCACAGGCGCAGGCTTTCCCGGCATGGTTTTGAAGATATACAATGATGATTTCAAACTCACTTTATTGGACTCCTTGCGCAAGAGAATAATTTTTTTAAACAGTTTGATAAGTAAAATTGAAACTAATGATGTAGAAGTAATACACGACAGAGCAGAGAATTTGGGGAGAGATAAAAAACACAGAGAGATGTATGACTTTGCTGTATCAAGAGCAGTAGCAGAATTACCAGTGTTGGTTGAGTACTGCTTACCTTTTGTTAAAATAGGAGGTTGTTTTATAGCCTTAAAAGGTTCAAAAGGGTTAGATGAAATAAAAAACGCTGAGCATGCTATAAAAGAGTTAGGAGGAAAAATTGTTGGGTTTAAAAATATAAAACTGCCTTTGACAGCAGCCAATAGAACATTAATAAAGATAAAAAAAGGAAAGAAAACACCTGAAAAATTCCCACGAAAAGCAGGTATTCCAGCCAAAAGGCCGCTGTCCTATAAGTAGCATAAA
>JAJOKN010000044.1:0-2462 GCA_021129815.1 Desulfotomaculum sp.
AAAACTTATTAAGAAACGTATCACTAGAGATGCTTAATTTTTATTTCTTTTTTATTTCTAAATCATATGCCCACATGTTCAAGCCGCCTTCTAAAAACTTCACATCTTCAAACCCTGCACCTTGCAATATTCTAGATGCTTCATATGCTCTTTTGCCCATTGGGCAAATTGTAACTATTTCTTTTCCTTTCGGTATTTTATCAACTTGATCACGCAAATCTGACAGCGCTATCTGTATAACGCGTTCATCTTTTATGTGTTTTGTTTTAAATTGTTCAGCCGTGCGCACATCGAGCAACACAATATCGTCTCCGCGTTCTAATTTTTCTTTGAGTTCTTGTGCTGTAATAGTAACTGCTAATCCTTTTTCTTTGTTGCTGATCACGCTAGCAGCGCCTATGATTGGATCTATGGGTGTTGAGAATGGCGGTGCATATCCTAAATCTATGTTAAACATATCTTCAAGCTTTGCACCCAAAGAAATAGCAGAAGCAACTACATCTATGCGTTTTACAACATCACCTTGTCCTATGGCTTGTGCACCTAAAATGCGTTTGGTGTTAGCATCAACAATGAGTTTAATTTGAATCAGCTTATGCGCAGGATGATAATGCGTGCGATCTAAATCAGAAACAATCGCAGTAATCACATCATACCCTAGGTTTTTAGCTTGAACTTCTCCAAGTCCTGTACGCCCTATATTCATTTCAAATATCTCTGCTACACCTGTGCCCAATATGCCTTTAACAGTGCTTTTACCACCTGTAACATTATCTCCAACTACACGGCCATGACGGTTAGCATAAGTAGCCATTGGTGCATATACTTTTTTGCCGGTAATCATGTGAACGCTTTCTACACAATCCCCACAGGCATAAATATCAGGATCGCTGGTCTGCATGTATTCATTTACTGAAATAGCACCGGTTTCTCCAATTTCAAGTCCTGCCTCTTTAGCCAGCTTTACATTTGGACGCACTCCAACAGCAGTGATTACCATCTGACACTCGATCAAACCGTGCTTTTCAGTAACTACCCTCGTTACTTTACCATCCTTACCTTCGATGCGCACAACCTTATCACCTGTGTAAATAGTTGCTCCTTCTTCATACATATGCCTCTGCAATTTCGCTGCAATATCAGGATCAAGCATACCAGGCAACACTTGGTTTTGAAATTCTACTATCGTAACTTCAACCATCCTGTTAAACAGCGCATCCGCTGTTTCCATGCCTATAAGACCTGCACCTACAATAACAGCGTGCTCAATTTCTCCTGTATCCAGCGCTTTTTGAATTTTAAGAGCGTCATCGGGATGATTTAATTGATATACCCCTTCCAGATCAATGCCTTCGATGGGTGGGATAAAAGGTACTGCCCCCGTTGCTAATACCAACTTGTCATAAGGAAAATTCAATTCTTCTCCTGTTTCTAAATTGACAGCTTTCACTACTTTTGCATTTCTATCAATCGACACCGCTTCAGTACGCGTATAAAGCTTGATATTCTTTTCTTTGCCAAAGTAATTCTCATCGCGCGGCATGCCATAAGAAGTTTTATACAATTCAGAAAAATCATGAATCATGCCAGATATAAAAAATGGCAAACCACACCCTGCATAAGATGTCATTTTGCCGCGTTCTAAAATTACAATCTCTGCATCAGGATTGCACCGTCTAGCACGTGCAGCAGCTTTTGGCCCTGCTGCTACACCTCCTATCACTACAATTCTTTGCTTCTCACCCATTTACATCCCTCTCTTCTAGAAATTTATTTAAATTAAAAAATTCACAATGTCAAAAATGATATTATTGTTATTTTATGTTATTATTGTTTTATGTTCAAGTAGCTAATTAACAAGATGTCGCAAGAAAATTATAGGAAAAATGATTAAAATTTATTAAAAATTTAAACAAAATTTCAAAATAAAAGTCCAAGAGGAAATTTCATAATATTTTAACAATTTAAACAACAATTTAAAGTTCACTTAACATGCTAAAACATAAAAAGGCTAAAAACTTAAAGTTTTTAGCCTTGTATTTTCAATCAACTTTTATTTTTTGGCTATCTTCTGCTTCATTGCTTTCTTCAGCATCCAGCTCATTTTCATACTCGTCATCTTCACTCTGTTCACTTTCACCTTCGGTAACAAACACTACTTCATCACATTCAGGGCATATTATTTCAACTTCTGCATCCTCTTCCAAAATTTCCGGTTCAAATAGCACAAGTTCACCACAATTTGGGCACTCTACTTCTACAAATTCTTCATCGTCATACACATATGAATCGCTTACTTCATCTTCCAAATCACACAATGCATCATCCAATGTTTCTATATATTCTTTAAGCTGCTCTTGTGTTTCCTGTAATTCTCTTATTTCCTCAGCAAAGTCCTGCATTATGTCTATAATTTCTTTTATAAGCTTATTCTCCTTACTGTCTTTTGGAATCCCCAATCC
>JAJOKN010000044.1:2562-6263 GCA_021129815.1 Desulfotomaculum sp.
TCATTTGCCACTCTATCACCTCCACATCTTAAATTCAAAATACTGCTAAAAACATAAACACCACAGTTGTAACTTTTGCTTAAAACTTATTGTCCACTACGTATAGTATATCACATTGTTAAATATTACCATAATATTTTATTTTTTATACGCGTTTTATATAATGACCAGTCCTAGTGTCAATTTGCAGCACATCACCTACATTTATAAAAAGCGGCACATTAACTACAGCACCTGTTTCTAACGTTGCAGGTTTAGAACCACCAGCGGCAGTATCTCCTTTAATTCCAGGAGAAGTCTCAACCACTTTGAGCTCAACATAGTTTGGCAATTCTATTCCTATAGATTGTCCCTTGAATACCAAATTAGTAATTGTCATGTTTTCTTTTAAGTATTTAACTGCATCTTGCAACTGTTCTTTAGGCATGCTGAATTGATCATATGTTTCCATATCCATAAAATAATACTCTTTGCCATCATTGTATAAATACTGCACTTCTCTGCGTTCGATATAAGCCGTAGGCACCTTTTCACCGGCGTTAAAAGTCTTATCTATCACTGCACCAGTGCGTAAGTTTCGCAGTTTTGAACGAACAAACGCAGCACCTTTACCGGGCTTCACATGTTGAAATTCAATCACTTGATAAACTTCATTGTCCAATTCAATTGTAAGTCCTGTTCTAAAATCATTAGTTGAAATCATAAAAAAAGTTCCTCCTTCTCCTTTTATGCATTAATTTTTTAGCCTTAAATTTGTACCAAATTTTTTTTAGCTTTTGTCAAAACTTCACAACCACTTGACGTAATTAATATCATATCCTCAATCCTAACACCACCCCAATCAGGAAGATAAATACCTGGTTCAATGGTTATAATCATACCTGGTTCAAGCACTGTACTTTTTTCTTTTTGCGATACCCTAGGCGCTTCATGAACGCTAAGCCCAACGCCGTGACCAGTTCCATGACCAAAATAATCAGAATACCCATAACGCTTTATTATATCTCTACAAGCTTTATCAACCTCAAAAGCATACACCCCTGGCTTTGCTTTATCAATACCTGCAAGCTGTGCCTCCAACACTATTTCATATATTGCAAGCTGTTTTTTCGTCGGCTTGCCTATTATAAAGTTCCTTGTCATATCCGAATTATATCCTTTATACTTTGCTCCGAAATCTATCGTTACCATGTCTCCATGTTCTATAATTTTATTTGAGGCAACCCCATGAGGCAGCGCACCCCTGAATCCAGAAGCTACTATTATGTCAAAAGCTTTACTTTCTGCACCAAATTTTCTCATAATAAACTCAAGCTCAATTGCCAATTCCACTTCCGTCATTCCAGCTTCAATGCGTTTTATGATTTCATTCCATGATTTGTCAGCTATGCTAACCGCTTGTTTAATTATCTCTATTTCAGAATCATCTTTTATCATTCTAAACTGCTCTACAATCTCTTTTGTCGGGATAAGAACAATATCTTTAATTGTTTTTTTTATTTTCTCATATTGTTCATAAGACACAAAAGCCGACTCAAACCCTAATTTCTTAATATTGAATTTTTTAACAAGTGTTAAAAGCGCATCATAATAATCATCAACTTTAATTATATCAAAACCAGAGCTTTCGTGTTTTGCTTGTTCTATGTACCTAAAATCTGTAAGCAAAAAGTTTTTGCCTTTTGTTATCAACAACATCGCTGATGAGCCAGTAAACCCGCTTAAATATCTGATGTTCTCAAGGTTTTTTATCAGTACAGCATCTATTTTAAATTTTTCAAAGCTTTCGATTACTTTTTTTATTCTATTAAGCAAAATATAACCCTCTCTATATCTTTTATTCTTTTGTCCTTCTAATCTCTTTCCCAACCTCAATTGCTGCACGAAGCCCCAACAAGTAGCTCTGCATACCAAATCCTGATATTTGGCCACGCGCTACAGGTGCTATTACCGAATTTGCTCGAAATTCTTCTCTTGCATGAATATTTGAAAGATGCACTTCTATCACTGGCGTTTTAATAGCTGCAACAGCATCTCTTAACGCTATGCTGTAATGCGTAAAAGCCGCAGGATTAAACACAATTGCATCAA
Organism: Desulfotomaculum sp.; assembly: GCA_021129815.1. GTDB lineage: Bacteria > Bacillota > Desulfotomaculia > Desulfotomaculales > Desulfohalotomaculaceae > JAJOKN01. Next base: position 4,654 of record JAJOKN010000044.1, read on the forward strand.
AATCCCTTGCTTGATGCAGCTTATCAATCAAGGCTCCTTCATGATTGGACTGAAAAAACTCTATTTCAACACCCAATTCTTTAGCCAATTTGCTCAATCGATCATTTATATCATCAAGCGTAGCTTCTCCATAAATACTTCTTTCTCTTTCACCCAATAAATTCAAATTCGGCCCATGCATAATAAGTATTTTCATAAAACCAACACCACCTAAATCAAGTACCGCTTACACACATCTGTGATATTCTAATAGTAGGTGCTCCTTTATTTCCATAGAACATCAAATCATCAGCTACAGCATCTACTGACTTTAACATATCAACAATATTGCCAGCAATAGCTATTCCTCTAACAGGTTTTGTAAGTTCTCCATTTTCAATCAAAATCCCCGTTGCCCCAAGCGAAAAGTCACCTGAAATCGGATTTGCAGTATGCATTCCCATAACTTCAGTTATGTATAAACCATTTTCAATATCTTTAATCAACTCATCAAAGCTCATATTTCCAGATTCAATGTAAAAATTAGTAAGACCAGTCTCTGGAATTGATTTATAAGAAGCTCTAACACCATTGCCTGTAGAGTCAACTCCATCTTTGAGTGCAGTATAAGTATTATACAAATAACTCTCCAATCGCCCATTTCTTATCAGCACTGTTCTTTTGGTAGGCACTCCCTCCCCATCAAAAGGAGCCGATGCTATGCCGTTTTGTAACCTCCCATCATCAATCAACGTAATGCAATCTGATGCTATATCAGACCCTATTTTATTCACAAATAAAGATCTGCCTTTTTGAACAGCATCAGCCGTCAGCGCAGCACCCAGCATGCCTAAAAAACTCGATGCAACATATGAATCTAAAACAACAGGCACATTCCTAGATGATATAGCTTTAGCTCCTAACATACGCACAGCCCTTTTTGCAGCTAACTGCCCGATTTTAACAGGATCCAGTTTTTTATATTTTAAACTATAGTCAAGTGCGAATCCTGTTTGACTGTCTTCTCCTTCACTTGCAACTAAAGCTAAATACAAGCCACAATATGTCCCCTTATAATTTACAGCAATCCCTTTAGAATTAACAATAAAAACTTCTGATTCTCCATCCTGATAAATTGAATTTTCAATTATTTTTATTCTCTTATCATATTTTTTAGCTACTTCTTCCATGGTTAAAGCCATGCCAATCTTTTCTTCCAGCGACGTATTCCCAATATTTTCATCGAACAGCTCTAGTGAAGGATAATCATCACAAGGTAAAGGCAGGTCATTATAATTGTCTTTATGTACACCATCTGCATTGCTCTTTGCTTCAATTACTAAGTTCTTTATCCCATCTAAGGTCAACTCCGTGCTAAAAGCAAACCCTACCTTTTCATTATGAATCAACCTCAAGCCTATACCTTTATCTTCAGCTAACTTCATCGTTTCCACAACACCGTTTCTCACTTCTATATAAAGTTCTTTTGAAGTAACACAATAAGCTTCTGCCATATCTATACCATGTTTTACAGCAATCTCAACAGCACTTTGCGCGATATTAAAAAAATTTTTATCCATTACAACATTCTCCTTTTATCGCTTATAAAATCCAAAAATAATTATATTAAA
>JAJOKN010000126.1:0-1519 GCA_021129815.1 Desulfotomaculum sp.
TTATTAGTTTTTTTATAAAAACATTTGTAAATTGCTAATGTATATTTATGAGCAGTCAATATGATTTTTAAGAAGTAACATTATATTACAAAACAATTTAACTTGCTAGACCAACCAATAAAACTTAAAATATGACATTTAACCTTGCAATAAACTAGTATTTACTATTAGCTATCCATTAAAATTAAAATTATATGTTTCAAAATAACAGTTTAAGTAATATTTTTTGCCTTTAAAGAAATTCTTGTTGTTAACAAATAATGTTTACATTACTATTATAGCATGCAATTATATATTACTTATGCCTATAAAGTTACTTATGCCTATAAAGGAGCTGATAATAACCTATGGGTATGAGTTTATATTTTATGCCTACAGTTAATTTGATAGGTGCAGGCTGTGTAAATGAAGCAGGTAATCGTGTGAAAGATTTAGGAGGCAGCAAAGTTTTACTTGTAACTAATGAAGGATTAATAAATGCAGGAATAGCAGAAAAAGTAGAAAAAATTTTAAAAAATGCAGGGATAAAAGTAGTTATTTTTGATGAAGCATTACCCAACCCTACCGACAAAAATGTAGAAGATGGCTTCAAAATATGACAAACTGAAAAGTGCGATGCTTTGGTATCTTTAGGCGGTGGTTCATCTCATGATTGTGCCAAAGGTATTGGTTTATTAGCTGCTAATGGCGGTAAAATTCATGACTACGAAGGCGTAGATAAATCTAGCAAGCCAATGGTCCCTTTAATATGTATTAATACAACAGCCGGTACCGCTGCTGAAATGAGTCGATTTTGCATTATAACTGATACTAGTCGTAAAGTCAAAATGGCTATTGTAGGCTGGCACGTTATACCAGCTGTGTCAATAAACGATCCGGAATTAATGGTAGGTATGCCACCTGCATTGACTGCTGCTACAGGTATGGATGCACTAACTCATGCAATAGAAGCTTATGTATCTACGGCTGCTACTCCATTAACTGATTCAGCTGCTCTTATGGCTATTAAATTGATCTCTAAGTATTTACCAATGGCAGTTGCCAATGGAAAAAACATGGAAGCCCGTGAAAAAATGGCTTATGCTCAATTTCTGGCAGGTATGGCATTCAGTAACGCAGGGCTGGGTTATGTACATGCCATGGCTCATCAACTCGGTGGCTTTTACGATTTACCTCACGGTGTATGCAATGCCATTTTATTACCCCATGTTGAACAGTTCAACCTGATTTCCTGTGCTGAACGCTTGCGCGATGTTGCTATTGCAATGGGTCAAAATGTAGAAAATATGCCTGTAGATGAAGCAGCACAACAAGCTATTGAAGCTATTAAAAAGCTATCAAGTTCAATAGGTATACCTTCTGGATTAGCTGAGTTAGGTGTTAAAGAAGAAGACTTCTCAGTAATGGCTGAAAATGCTAAGAAAGATGCCTGTCAACTCACTAACCCACGTTTGGCTACTCATGAAGAGATTGTCCAGATTTTCAAAAATGCTATGTGAGTGACAGTTACACGATAAAA
>JAJOKN010000126.1:1529-3416 GCA_021129815.1 Desulfotomaculum sp.
AAAAAATAAAAAATTTAAGAAAGGAGTGTTAATCTGTGCTGTATAATAAGCCAGAATTCAAAGAAAAATATGACAACTTCATAGGAGGAAAGTGGGTTCCACCTGTTAAAGGGGAGTATTTCGATGTTGTTTCACCAGTTGATGGCAAAGCGTTTTCTAAAGCTGCACGTTCTACTGCAGAAGATATAGAGCTGGCGCTTGATGCAGCTCACAAAGCCAAAGACAAATGGGCAGCTACATCAGTTACTGAGAGGAGCAACATACTTCTTAAAATTGCAGATATACTGGAAGAAAATAAGGAAATGCTAGCAGTCGTTGAGAGCTGGGATAACGGTAAACCAATTCGCGAAACGCTGGCAGCTGACTTACCTCTTGTAATCGATCATTTCAGGTACTTTGCTGGAGTGATAAGAGGTGAAGCAGGAAGCATAGCAGATTTAGATGCAAGCACTGTGTCCATGGAAGTGCATGAGCCTTTAGGAGTGGTAGGTCAGATTATACCGTGGAACTTCCCTCTGCTCATGGCTGCTTGGAAAATAGCACCTGCACTGGCAGCAGGGAACTGCATTGTGTTAAAGCCAGCTGAGCAAACACCTGTATCCATAATGGTGGCACTTGAGCTGTTTGCAGATTCGTTGCCAGAGGGAGTGCTGAATGTTGTAAACGGGTTTGGTCCGGAAGCAGGGAAGGCACTCGCGTGCTCTCCTAGAATAAGCAAAGTTGCATTTACAGGCGAGACTACAACTGGGCAGTTGATTATGAAATATGCAAGTGAAAATGTGGTGCCTGTAACTTTAGAATGCGGCGGCAAGTCGCCTAATATTATATTCGACAACATAATGGAAAAAGAAGATGATCTTTTGGATAAAGCTATTGAAGGAGCTGTCCTCTTTGCGTTTAACCAAGGAGAGGTATGCACTTGCCCTTCGCGTTTGTTGATACAAGAGAACATTTACGACAAGTTTATAGAAAGGGTTTTGGATAGAGTATCTAAGATTAAAAGCGGTCATCCTCTAGATACCGAAACAATGATAGGTGCACAAACTTTAAAAGAGCAGTTTGATAAAATAATGAAATATATTGAAATTGGAAAAGAAGAAGGAGCGGAGCTGCTCATAGGTGGAGGACCAAGGAAAGTGGAAGGGTTGGAAGGTGGATTTTATATTCAGCCGACAGTGTTTAAAGGACACAATAAGATGCGCATATTCCAAGAGGAAATATTTGGTCCGGTGTTGTCTGTGACTACATTTAAAGATGAGGATGATGCAATAAGCATAGCCAACGATACCATTTATGGCTTGGGAGCAGGTGTGTGGACAAGAGATGTCCATCAAGCTCATAAGATGTCCCGAGCTATCCAAGCAGGAAGAATATGGGTTAACTGCTATCACCTTTATCCTGCACACGCATCATTCGGCGGTTATAAGAAATCTGGAATAGGCAGAGAAACTCATAAGATGATGTTAAACAGCTACAGGCATACTAAGAGTATATTGATTTCATATGATAAAAAAGCATTGGGCTTCTTTTAAAAAGCATAAAAAGCTCTTTGTTTAATTTTAAGTATAAAAACCCCACAGAACTTTATCCGTGGGGGTTTAAGTATTGCGATTTTTGCAGATTTTTATTTTAAGGTGATATTATCATAAATTAATCATAAAAAAAACTAATAAATACTTGAAATTTTATTAGCTTTTTGTTAAAATAAATATCGCTGTTAGCGGGATTTGGCGCAGTTTGGTAGCGCGCCTGCCTTGGGAGCAGGAGGCCGGGGGTTCAAGTCCCTCAATCCCGACCATTTTTGCTGGGGTGTAGCCAAGTGGTAAGGCAGCGGTCTTTGGAACCGCCATGCGTTGGTTCGAATCCAACCACCCCAGCCAGTTTGAA
>JAJOKN010000126.1:3426-6167 GCA_021129815.1 Desulfotomaculum sp.
TTGGCAGACGCGCTAGATTCAGGTTCTAGTGGGCTTATGCCCGTGGAGGTTCAAGTCCTCTCCACCGCACCAATTTTGCTTGATGATCTTATTTTTTAAGGTTTTATTTTTTTTATAATTCTGTGTTTTTATGGGCATGCTAATTTGTAAAAGTATTATTAATGATTCGAGGAGGCTTTTTAAAATTGATGAAGAACATGCCCGAAAAAGATCGCAATGGCCGGTTTAGGAGCCTTAGTTGTGGCACATAAAAAAGTGGAGAAGTTGATAGATGAGTTGGTTGAGCAGGGTAAAATGGATGGAGAAGAAATAAAGCAGTTTTTTGATGAGATAATAAAAGAACGAAAAAATTGCATTAAAACAGCTGGTAAAAGTATCGGCATGCAAAGTGATATGCAGAGTAGGGCTCAAAAAACTTTGGCATTAATAACATAAATGAAAAAATTACGGATTTAGAAATTAGATTAAGCAAAATAGAACAAATGCTATGAATGGAACAGAATGTTAAGCAAAGTTATATAGGGCAGAGTGTTGAAAATGAAGGATGGAAGACACATGATATTTAAGTATTTGTTTAATTTAAAAAAATAAGACTCTTTAAAGAGTCTTATTTTTTATTTTAGCTTAAAGAAAGTACAATCACATTTTTTATTATGTTATAATGTGTACTGTATGTTATTGTAATTATTTAGTTGTGATCTAGTAGGAGGAAAAAATGTAGAGTGATTATAACTAAGCCTAAACCTGTAGTAGAAATTTTTGAATTCACAGAAAAGTTTGACAAGTTGATGATAGTAGGATGTGGAGGATGTGCTAGCGTTTGTTCTGCTGGTGGGGAAAAAGAAGTAGAAAAATTGTCTAGAGAATTACAAAAACTATATGAAGAACATAATAAAACAGTTGTAATAACTACTTCAGTAGTGGTAAGACAGTGTGATCATAAATATCTTGAAGAAATTGATGCACAAGTAAAAAAAGCAGATGCTATAGTTTCTCTTGGTTGTGGTGTAGGAGTTCAATTTTTAGCAGAGCGATATAATGATAAACTGGTATTGCCGGGACTTAACACTTTGTCTGCTGGTGGAACAGTTCAACCGGGTGTTTGGGAGGAACGCTGTGGTTTATGTGGCAAATGTATGCTGCACCAGACTGGAGGAGTTTGTCCTGTCACTAGGTGTGCTAAAAGCATTCAAAACGGGCCATGCGGCGGTTCACAAAATGGCAAGTGTGAAATAGATCCTAATATTCCTTGTGCATGGCATTTGATTTATGAGAGGTTGCTTGTAGCGGGACGATTAGACTTAATGATGAAATATCGTCCGCCAAAAGACTGGTCAAAAGATCGCGTAAGAAGTTTTCAAAACAATAAAGAATAAAAGAAGGAGCAAAGCAGTAGTGTTAAAAAGCGGTAGTAAATTAGAGAGAGCGCTTAAAGAAGGTAAGTTTGTAATAACAGTGGAGATTGGACCACCTAAGCATGCATCAGCAGATGGGATTATAAAGCAGGCTGAGACGTTAAAAGATTACGTTGATGCCGCGAATATCACTGACAATCAATCTGCTATCGTGCGCATGTCAAGTATTGCAGCAGGGGTTCATTTGTATAATGCTGGGTTAGAACCAGTAATTCAAATGACATGTCGTGATCGAAATAGAATTGCAATGCAGAGTGACTTGTTAGGTGCTTATAGCTTGGGAATAAAAAATGTGCTGTGTCTTTCTGGAGATCATCAGAAGTTTGGAAATCATCCTCAAGCTAAAGGGGTATATGATATTGATTCCATTCAATTAATTGATATGGTTAGGAGTATGAGGGATAAAAAAGAATTTCAATGTGGTGAGAAAATTTTAAAAAATGAGCCAAGATTTTTTATAGGAGCAGTTGCTAACCCGTTTGCAGATCCATTTGAGTATAGAGTACTGCGTCTGGAAAAGAAAATAAATGCAGGAGCAGATTTTATACAGACACAATGTATATTCGATATGAATAGATTTGAGAGATTTATGCAAATGGTGCGGCAGCGAGGTCTTCATAAAAGAGCTTATATTTTGGCAGGAGTAAATCCGTTGAAATCTGTTAGGGCAGCTGAATTTATGAAGAAAAAAGTAGCAGGTATGATAGTGCCAGATGAAGTTATTGATAGAATTAGAAAAGCGCAAAATCAAAAAAAAGAAGGAATAAGGCTCTGTATAGAACAAATAAAACATTTAAGACAAATTGAAGGTATAGCAGGAATACATATAATGGCTATTGCTTGGGAAGAAGTGGTGCCTGAGATTGTAGAAAAATCAGGTATTAGGTAAAAACTAGGTATGATTTTAACAAAAATTTAACATATTTTTAACATTAAATTAACAATTAATTAATTAAATTTTAACATTTGAAGTGTAATATTAGTGATGTGGGTGAATAGAAGTTGCCAAGCTTAGGGGGTGGTAGAAACAATTTTTTAAGATAAGTTTTTAAATGGATTTTATTAGCATGATGACAGATGAATTTTATTAGCATGATGACAGATGAAAATAAAATTAACAGAATGAATGAGTGAAAAATAAATAAATAAGAGTTTTAAATTTATAATTAAAGCAACCTAAATTTTTGTAGGAGGGGTGTTGCATGTTTAAAAAGAAATATTGGTCTTTGCTTTTGGCATTGGTGCTGGTGTTGTCATGCGCAATGGTAGCTGGATGTGAAGAACAAGCTAGAGATGGACAGGAACAAGCTGAACAGCAACAGGAAG
>JAJOKN010000046.1:0-1842 GCA_021129815.1 Desulfotomaculum sp.
AAAGGATTTTTCTTCTACATGCTAGGTCCTACCACTAAAACTTTTTTAATTCTATCAACTTTTATTAACGCACCTACAACATATTCCACTAGCATTTTTTTATTAATATCAATCATCGCTTCATATTCTGCCTTACTGCATGCTCTCAATTTTCCTTTATTTACAGCTCCAGCCAGTACAATTGCATCAATCAATTGCATCTAAATCTCCTCTTGCATTTTTAAAAACTTCTAAAATGCTTCTTTCAGCATTTTCAATATGTTTTCGAGATAGTTCAGCCGCTAGCTCTTCATTTCTATCCCACAATGCCTGCACTATCTTCTCATGTTCTTCTAATGCCATCTTCGTGCGTCCAGGCAATGCAAGCGAAGTGGCACGAAATCGCTTCATCTGCTCCCTAAGATGTGTAATGAACTGCACCAGCTTTTCATTTCGGCTAGCTTTATAAATAATATCATGAAATCCTGTATCTACCTTTACTGCTTCTTCAATATCATGTCCATCAGCTAAATCCGCTATCGACATAGCAGCACGCTTTAGCTGTTTTAGTTCATCCTCAGTTATTCGCTTAGCAGCAAGCCTTGCAGCTAACGCTTCTAATGCAGCACGCACTTCAAATACGTCTATTATATCTTTAATAGATACCTTTGCAACATACGCTCCTTTGTGCGGCATCATCTTCACAAACCCTTCTAGCTCAAGCTTGCGTATAGCTTCCCGCACAGGAGTTCTGCTCACACCCATCTCCTCTGCCAGCTGTACTTCCATAAGCCTCTCGCCCGGCTTAAATTTTCCTGAAATAATAGCATCGCGTACTGCTTCAAATACTGCCTCTCTAAGCGGCTTATAATTATCCAACCTTATCGGCGACGATCTATTACTGCTCATGTTTATAAATGCCCTCCTGGAGAATTTATTATTCCAGTTTAATTATACCTTTTATTTAATATAACTGCATTTTGTATGCATCTAAAAGTCAAAAAATCTCTCTCAAGGGTTTATAAAAGTGCTAAAAGGCACTCAAATAAAGATATTCAAGCAGTAGAAGTCACTATAACCCTAACATTGTCTATATCTAACCGCTTAGCTAGCATATTTGCATGTCCCAAATCAAAAGCCAATCCATAAACTGTGGGCCCGCTGCCAGACATCAGCACTCCAAGCGCTCCCGCATCTTCTAACTGCCTTTTTATACCTTCAAGACATGGATGCATATCCATCGTGACATATTCTAAATCGTTAAAAATCGCAGTTGCTATGCCTTTAATATCACCTTTTTTTATCGCCTCTACCACAGCATTTACATCTGCTTTCTTCTCTACTAAATCCAAAGAAAATCTTTTATACACCTGTGCAGTAGAAACTCCAAAATCAGGTTTTATAAGCACCACACCCATTTTAGGTGCTTTAGGTAAGGGCTGTATCTTCTCTCCTCTGCCACGTGCTAAAGCCGTGCCACCCACTATGCAAAACGGAACATCAGATCCAAGTCCTTTTCCTATCTCCATTAGCTCTTCTGTATCAAGTCCAAGTTTTAAAAGCTTATTGATACCAAGCAACACAGCAGCAGCATCGCTCGATCCTCCAGCTAATCCTGCAGCAGCAGGAATATTTTTAACGAGCTTTATTCTGATACCTTGTTTACAATTGCTGTATTCTAAAATAGCTTTAGCTGCTTTATACGCCAAATTGCTCTCATCTAAAGGCGCATCTCCTTCAACTAAAAGCTCTATATCACTTCTAATTAGCGTTAAAAATATCTTATCGTGTAAAGCTAAACTCTGCATCACCATTTCAACTTCGTGATAGCCATCTTCTCTTTTCCCCAACACTTTGAGCGCT
>JAJOKN010000046.1:1852-6110 GCA_021129815.1 Desulfotomaculum sp.
ATGTCAATAATATTATCATCAATCTGACTTTTATTTTTGAATAATCCGCTAACTCTAACTCATCAACCACCGCAGTAACATAAAGCCTTGCATTGAGTCCTTTTAACAATACTGACTGTTTATTGCTTTTAGATAAATCAACCACTTTAAACAAATCTTCTTTTTTATGTAACTTATGAGTTACAATATCTTGAGTTACAATATCTCCTTTTTTATCTCTTTCATTTCTTAAACACCTACAATAATTTATTTACAAAACATGTTATGCTAATCACATATAAAATGTGTAATTTTATTTACTATGTTTGTCAGCCACACTTGCTGCTCCATAAGCATCTGGTTTGATTTTAGCTGCAAATCCACTGCCTCTAACCATTCCCACAACTTCTTTTATCAAGTCTCTGGTTTCTCCATTTTTCCCTATATCGATATGAATTTCCACTTCCAAGTCATCGCGTCCCGTTTGAGAAAGATATCTCGCAACCATCCCACCTACTTCCAAGCTCAGTGAAGTTTCAAAAAATATGCGCTGCCTTAAACTTCTCATTTTGCGCTCTTTTCGCTTCCTGTAATAATATTTCGCACCTTTTCCTAATCTATGTATAATTACCGCAGTAATAAAGCACGTCTCATTTTTTACCTGCGAATCTGATCCAATTATTATTTTATACGAAGCTTCTGAATCGCTCATTATATAGTCCATAATGCTAGCCATCATCTCTTCAAAAGACATCTTTCCTGTTGTGGGACTTATAAAATACATAATAATATAACTCCTAAAATATAATAATTTTCATGTCTTTGATAAAGCTCTTAACACATAATCCGTAAGCTTTGCAAAATCACCTAAACTTAAATCTTCTCCCCTTTGCATCCCATCAATTCCTGCGTCCTTAAGCACTTTTTTAATAAGCTCTTTAGGTAAATCTATGCCACACAAAAGAGAATTCAGTATTTTCTTTCGCCTGTTAGCAAAAGCCGCGCGTATAACTTTAAAAAATAAGCTTTCATCTGCTACATCCACGGCAGGATTTTTTCTGATACTTAGTTTAAGCACTGCTGAATCAACATCCGGTTTTGGAAAAAACACAGTCTTTGGGACTTTAAATACAATTTTGGGCTCGGCATAATACTGCACAGCTATGGACAATATTCCATAATCTTTGCTGCCTGGGCCTGCAACTATTCTCTTTGCAACTTCTAATTGCACCATTATCACCATTGTATTAAGGTTAAATTTATTCGTCAACATATGCATTATAACAGGAGAAGTAATGTAATAAGGTAGATTTGCAACTAATTTGTAACTAAAAGCTTCCTTATCATCAAAAGCTTTTTCTTTTACCAAAGCATCAAAGTTTATCTTTAAAGCATCTGCATGCACTATCTCTATGTTCTCATATGGCTCTACATTCTCTTTTAACACCGGAATTATTTTACTGTCTATTTCAACTGCTATAACTTTTTTTGCTTTTTCCGCCAACGCACAGGTAAGCACTCCCAACCCCGGTCCAATTTCTACTACAATATCATCGTTTAAAATATCTGCTGCATCTACAATTTTATGCACGATATTAGCATCTACCAAAAAATTCTGTCCCAAGCTCTTATTGGCTTTTAAGTTGTGCTTGTTCAAAATCTTCTTAACTTCAGAAATTGAATACAGCTTTGGCATAAAGATTTTTTCACCTTTCAATTAACAAGAGCAGCTTTTTAGCTGCTCCTGCACAAGTTTTGCTCTATTTTATAAAATAAATTAAGCGCATTTCTATAAGTTGTATTTGCTACTTCTTCTAAAGATATCCCTTTTAAATTTGCAATTTCTTCTGCCACGTGTTTTACATACACAGGCTCGTTTCTCTTCCCTCTATTGGGAGTGGGTGCAAGATAAGGACAGTCAGTTTCTATCAATATCCTGTCGAGTGGCAATGCTTTTGCAACTTCCTTGAGCTTCTTTGCGTTTTTAAATGTAACTGGCCCTGCAAACGATATATAAAATCCCATTTCTATACATTCATAAGCCACTTCTAAGCTGCCTGAATAGCAGTGCATGACTCCTCTTATCGGCTCCAAACCTTCTCTTCTCATTATTTCTAAAAAATCACCATAAGCTTCTCGAATATGGATGATAACCGGCACTCTAGCTCTTTTAGCCATGTTGAGCTGTTCTAAAAACACTTCCTTTTGCACATCGCGCGGTGAGTGGTCGTAGTAATAGTCCAACCCTATCTCACCTACTGCTACTGTTTTAGGATTTTTTAGCATCTTTTCAAGCTCTTCTATATAATATGGTGGCACATATCTAGCATCATGCGGATGCACCCCTACTGCAGCATATATTTGTTTATACTTATCTGCCAGTGCTAAAGACGCTTTTGAAGTCAACAAATCACAGCCTATGTTTATCACAAGCTTTATGCCGCTTTCAAATGTCCTCTTTATCACTTCTTCTCTGTCCTCATCAAAACGCCTGTCATCCAAATGCGCGTGAGTATCAACCAAATTCATAAAACACTTCATCTCCTATAAACTGGATAAATCTATGCGGGGGAATAAAACCTCTCCCTTTCCCACTTCCGTATTATCAGGCAACTCTCCCCACTTTAAGCTTTCCCATGTATGCAGCTCTTTTTTATCTGATATTCCCAGCTGTTTCCACACCTTAAAAGGCACATTTGGTATAAAAGGTGAAACCATCACAGTGACAAATCTCACTACCTCAAGCACGTTATATAAAACAGCGTTCAAACGCTCAAACTTCGTTTCATCTTTAGCCAGCGCCCAAGGCGAAGTTTCATCTAAATATTTGTTTGCTCTATCCACCAGCTTCCATATTTCCGCAAGAGAAGCTGATATTTCTGGCTTTTCCATAAGCTTTTCAACTGCTTTAGGTGTATTTTGTGCCAGTTCTATGAGCTCTTTATCTAACGGATCGTAAGAACCGGGTTTTTTCAGCACGCCTTTTTGGTACTTTATAACCATAGCAACGGTACGCGAAAGCAAGTTCCCATAATCATTAGCTAAATCTATATTTATCCTATTTGCAAGCGCCTCCTCTGAATAATATCCATCAGCAGCAAACGGCAGTTCCCTGAGTAAATAATAGCGCACTGCATCCACACCGTATTTTTTAATCAGCACGAGCGGATCCACCACGTTTCCTTTTGACTTAGACATCTTCCCATCTTTTAATAAAAGCCAGCCATGCCCCACTATCTTTTTAGGAAGAGGAAGTTTTAAAGCCATGAGCATTATAGGCCATATTATAGAATGAAACCTCACGATGTCTTTACCTACCAAATGTATATCCGCAGGCCAGTACTTTTGATACAGGCTGTCATCATTCGAACCATAGCCCAAAGCTGAAAGATAGTTTGTAAGCGCATCCACCCACACATACACCACATGTTTTTCATCAAAAGGAACTCTAATCCCCCAATCAAATGTGGTGCGCGACACGCATAAGTCTTCAAGCCCCTGCTTTACGAAGCTTATCATCTCATTTCGCCGTGAATCCGGCTGTATGAAGTCAGGATTTTTTTCTATAAATTCAAGCCACTCATCAGCATATTTTGACATGCGGAAAAAATAGCTCTCTTCTCGCAAAAGCTCAACATCCCTGCCACAATCCGGGCACTTGCCATCAACGAGTTGACGCTGCGTAAAAAACGTCTCACAAGGTGTACAATACCACCCTTCATAAGACGACTTATAAATGTCTCCTTGCTTATACAGCTGTTCAAAAATCATTTGAACGGTTTTTTTATGGCGTTCCTGCGTTGTTCTTATAAAATCATCATAATTTACATCTAGCTTTTGCCATAGGTCTTTAAACCCGGCTACAATTTCATCAACATATTCCTTTGGCGTTTCCCCTTTAGACTTTGCCGCGCGTTCAATCTTCTGACCGTGCTCATCTGATCCCGTCAAAAAATAAACATCATATCCTGTAAGCTTTTTGTATCTCGCAATTGAATCTGCAGCCACTGTTGTATAAGCATGTCCGATATGCAGCTTGTCGCTGGGGTAATAAATAGGTGTAGTTATGTAAAATGTTTTTTTATCCAAAACCAAATTCCCTCCAGTTAAGTCTAAAATCATCTTAATTACAAGCAAGACAACAGCATCACAACTTTTTTATACAATTATTCACTTTTTCATCAAAAGAAATTATAACATGGTCTTCACTATAAGCACACAAAATACAATCCATAAAATCAAGATTTTTGTTTTCAAATATCTGAAGCGCTTTAAATAT
>JAJOKN010000070.1:0-2554 GCA_021129815.1 Desulfotomaculum sp.
CGGAACTGCATCTGTCTCAATCTGCAAGTCATTAGCACACAGTCCTTTTTTTTCTAAAGCACTTACTCCCGCTGCGCTTACAGCTTCCTCCTTTTTTTCCAGCACAGCTGTAACTTCCAGCTTTCTCTTAAAAAAACCCCTTATCCCTTTTCCCCTAACTCTCTGCGTAGTCACTATTATAGCTTCTGGACCTAGCTCATCTTTAATCTGCTGCACAGCCTCTTGCATCTCATCTACTACATATTTCTTTATAATCAATCAACGCTCACCGTCCCTATAGCCTCAACTTCTACCCCCGGCACTATTTCGTTTATCGACATAACTGGAACACCCGGTAAATAACGCTCCAACAAACGCCTAAGCGGCAGCCTTATGTTAGGAGAAGTAAGCAACACAGGGGATATCCCTGAAGCTGTTGCCTTTTGAATTATGTTCCTGAATTTTTCTAAGAATATATTTGTCTTTTTAGGATCGATAGCAGGATACCTTCCCCACGGCATTTGCTGAATGGAATCAGCTATTTCCTGCTCAAACTTAGGATGAATTGTTATCACGCTTAACTTTTTATCATCTCCTGCATACATCTGACAAATAGCACGGCTCAAGCCCTGCCGCACGTGTTCGGTCAAAAAATCTGGATCTTTATTTATTCTAGCACCATCTGCTAAATATTCCAATATTGTGACCATATCTTTTATAGGTATTCGCTCTCTAAGCAAATTTTGCAGCACCTTTTGTATTTCACCTACTGTCATCAAGTCAGGCATCAGTTCTTCCACCACAGCCGGTGCATTTTGTTTCACAACATCAAGAAGCTCTTTCACTTCCTGCCGTCCTAAAAGCTCTGCTGCATAACGCTTGATTATCTCTGTAAGATGCGTTATGAGCACCGTGCTGCAGTCCACAACTGTGAGCCCCATAAACTCTGCTGATTCCCTCTCGCTAGGCTCTATCCACCAAGCAGGTAACCCAAAAGCTGGCTCTTTTGTAGGAATGCCTTTTATCTTTGACTCATCAACGCTGCCTGTTGAATCCATAGCTAAATAATGAGTTGGCAAAAGCTCACCTTCTGCAACCTTTACCCCTTTTATCTTTATGACATACTTGTTCTGCGGAAGCTGCATGTTATCCCGTATGCGAATAGGCCTTACAAATATTCCAAGCTCAGCTGCACACTGCCTTCTGGTAGCAGACAACCTCTGCAGCAAATCACCGCCCTGACTTTCATCTGTAAGCACTATCAAGTTGTAACCAATTTCAATCTCCAAAATATCTACCTGAAAATATGTAGATACATTCTCTGGCTTGGCTTTTTGTTTCTGCATACTCTTAGCTTTTTCCTGCTGTTCTTTTAATTCTTTTTCTTTCTTGCTTTTATTCAGCAAATAAGCAGTATAACCCAAAACACCTGATAACGCGAAGAACAACAATGTGGGCATCCCCGGCAATAATCCCATCAATAAAAACATAACTGCAACCAAGCCAATAACTTTTGGAAAGCTTAAAAACTGCTTTGAAAGGTCTATTCCAAAGCTTGAGTCCGAAGCCGAACGAGTCACCAAAATACCTGCAGCGGTAGAAACCAAAAGCGCTGGAATTTGAGTCACCAAGCCATCGCCTATTGTAAGTATAGTATAAGTCTCAAGCGCTTCTGAAACGCTCATCCCATGCTTTACCATTCCAATTATAAAGCCGCCTATTATATTTATAAAGATTATTACAAGCCCAGCTATAGCATCTCCCCTCACAAACTTACTGGCTCCATCCATTGCACCGTGAAAGTCCGCTTCTTTTTGGAGTCGCTCGCGCCTTCTTCTTGCCTCATCTTCGCTTATAAGCCCTGCGTTCAAATCTGCATCTATGCTCATCTGCTTTCCCGGCATCGCATCCAAAGTAAAGCGCGCCGCAACTTCTGCTACTCTTCCAGCACCTCTCGTTATAACTACAAAATGAATCAAAGTTATGATCAAGAAAACTATTATTCCTACTATGTAGCTACCTCCAACCACAAAAGTTCCAAATGCCTGTATGATTTCACCTGCAGAAGCTTCACCTAAAATCAAACGCGTAGATGATATGTTAAGAGCTAAGCGGTAAAGCGTAACCACCAGCAACAAGCTTGGAAAAATTGAAAACTCAAGCGGCTCTGTGGTAAACATTGTGATCAGCAGTATAATAAGTGCCAGCGCAAAAGACAACATAATCAAAAAGTCAAGCGCGTTGGCTCCAAGAGGAATAATTATCAGCAGCACTATACCGACAACAAGACCTGCAATTATAACATCGGTATATCTTTTAAAATAAGATATATTAAAATTACTCTTTGGCATATTCCTCACTTCTTGCTATATACAATAGCCAGGATCTCTGCTACTGCTTTGTACAATTCAGGAGGTATCTCCTGCCCTATTTCTACATTGTGATACAAAAATCTCGCCACTTCTCTATCTCTATGAATTGGCACGCCGTTTTCAAGCGCTATTTCTTTTATCTTTTGAGCCATATAATCAGCACCCTTAGCCACAACAACTGGTGCAAGGTGATCGGCTGCCTT
>JAJOKN010000070.1:2654-4145 GCA_021129815.1 Desulfotomaculum sp.
TATATCATATTTAAGCGCCACTGCATAGTGAATTGGGTTTGTTATGACAACAGTGGCTTTAGGCACTTCCTTCTCTATAACGTTCATCAGTAAATCGCGCTGTCTTCTTTTAAGCCACGCTTTGATCTGAGGATCTCCTTCCGTCTGCTTGAGCTCATCTTTAACTTCCTGCTTAGTCATCCTCATCTGTCTTTGGAACTCATAGCGCTGATATATGAGATCCAGCACTGCTATTGCCAAGTAAGCAACTCCACCCCAAAACAGCACTAAAAGCAGCGATTCCATCACTCTGCTGATGAGATACGCAGGATGCCCGTAGAACAATTTTAACATCTGGCTGTACTGAGCGCTAGCTATCCAATATACAACTGCTCCTATTATAACAACTTTAACTATTGACTTAAACAGCTCAAACAACGTGCGCAAGCTGAACATTCTCTTAAATCCCTGTATGGGATTTAGTCTTGAGAATTTCGGCTTTATAGCCGCTGGCGCAAATAAAAAGCCAAACTGCACTACATTCGATACAACCGCAAGCACTATGAGTGCAATAAACAAAGGCAAAAGTATCAAAAAACCTGACATCACTGTACTGATGAGTATTTCAATTGCTACCTTTTCATTTACATTTCTGCTGATATAATTGTTAAAATACTGAGCCATCTCTAATCCAATTGACTTAAGTAGATCATCGCTCACTATATAAATATACGCTATGCTTATCACCAAGCACAGTGCAGCGTTAAAATCTGCACTTTTAGGTACCTGCCCTTTTTTTCTGGCATCCTGAAGTTTTTTAGGAGTGGCTTTTTCTGTCTTCTGCTGAGCGCTATCCGGCATCTACGCAAACCACCTGACCAAAATCAAGATATCTCTCTGCATCATGTCGAACACATAAGCAAAAACTGAGCTCATAAGCGGTAGCAAAATCGCAAGTGAAACCAAACCAAACATTATCTTAAAAGGAAACCCCAACATGAATACATTCATCTGCGGCGCAGCTCTTCCCATAATCCCAAGCGCCATGTCCACCATCAAAAGCGCTGCTATCACAGGCACCGCCGTTTTGAGCGCCAATGTTATGCTGGTACTGAATACCTCAATTATAAATGGCGCAGCTTCTGTCCTTAAATCAGCCATTGCAATCGGCAGCACTTGATAGCTCTTGACCACTCCAACTATCAAACCGTGATGAGCATCCATGCAGAAAAAAACCGCTAAAGTCAAAAAGTATAAGAATTTTCCTAAAAGAGTGTTGACTGTGCCGGTAACAGGATCCACAACTTGCGACATTGCAAACCCAATTTGAAAGTCTATCATCTGCCCCGCCATGCGTATTATGTTGAATATCCAAGTGCATATCATGCCCATCCCAATGCCAACCAGTGCTTCTTTCATCAGCATAAACCCGTATTCCCACAACGTTTCCACTATTACAGGTTCTTCCTGCGGCACCACAGGATACACCACCACAGCTAAAGCAAATGCAAA
>JAJOKN010000070.1:4245-6073 GCA_021129815.1 Desulfotomaculum sp.
TTTCCATACTCCAAAATTCTAGGAATATATTCATAAACTCTAAGAGTAAACTCTGTGATCATCTGCATAAGCCAGCTTGCCAACAAAAAAGTAGTCAAAAACACTGCCACTATCTTGGGGACAAATGCAAGCGTTTGCTCTTGAATCTGCGTTGTAGCTTGAAATATGCCTATTAGCAAGCCCACCAGCATAGCCATGAAAAGCCCCGGGCCTGCTAAAAGCACTATCATCATCAGAGATTCCTTAGTTATGTAAATTATATCGGTCTGGCTCAATCTTTCGCACCCCTTTGTTTGCTAGGTGATTTATAAGTTTATTTAAATAAGTTTTAATATATTAAAATTCGATAATCGTTTATTTAGCTTACATCCTGAAACTCTGCACTAGAGATTCAACTACCAAGTGCCATCCATCGATCATTATAAACAGCAGTACCTTAAATGGCAACGAAATTATAATAGGCGGAAGCATGAACATGCCCATCGACATCAGGGTACTTGCCACCACCATGTCTATCACCAAAAACGGCACAAGTATCAAAAAGCCTATCAAAAATGCCGTCTTAAGCTCGCTTATTATAAAAGCAGGCACCAAAACAGTAAGCGGTACATCGTGAATATTCTGCGGCTGATCAATGCCAGACAATTCAACAAACAGCGCCAAATCCTTTTCCCTGGTTTGAGCTGCCATGAACTCCTTTAGCGGTACCACAGCGCGGGCAAAGAATTCCTCTTGATCTATCTCATTATTCAAAAAAGGCTGTATAGCCTGCGTATTTATCTCTTCATAGACTGGAGCCATGATGAATATAGTCAAGAACAACGCAAGCCCTATCAAAACCTGATTGGGCGGAGTATGCGGGGTGCCCAAGCCATACCTCAAAAAAGAGAGCACTACAATTATGCGTATAAAACAGGTGAACATCATCAAAAATGCAGGCAAAAACATCAAAAACGACAGCAAAAGCAAGAGCTTTACTGTATCTGCAACCTTTTTAGGGTCATCGGTCGGCTGAATGTTGAGAGTAACTGCTGGAAGCTCTTCAGCATAAGCCAAACTGGGCACTAAAAAACAAAGGAGCAATACACCTGCAACTAAAAGTAATTTATACCGCATGCCTCTTACTTTTTCCCCTCCTTGGGTCTAAGCACTTTGTTCAATAAATCTTTAAAATTCACATTCTGAAAGCTGTGCGCTTCAAGCTTCAATGTCTTGCTCCTCTCCTGATACAATTTAAGCTCTTCTTCTGACAAGCTCAGTTCCCCAATCAAGCTAGCATGTGTTTCAGAACATGATATCAAATAATACTTATCTGCTACTTTAACCAGACACAGCATATTTTTCATGCCTATCGGCACTTGATCTATGACTTCAATTATCGACGCTCTGTTTCTTAAAAAAGCATAACCGCTCTTTCGCGCAATGCCGTATTTTATGACCAAATATATGAAGAGTACAACCAAAGGCAGCGCTGTAGCAAGCCTTATAAAAGCCTCAAAAACCTCTAAATCCACTTTAGCATTCCTCTTTTTTAAGCAGAGTTGTTTTCGTTCTGCAGTTCTTCAGCTTGCGGCTTTGATTTTAAATTATTATTATTATTTTCCAGCACAGCACCAGCCTGCGGATAAATAACTTTGCTTATTCTGACAGACAACTTATTATTCAACACTATCACTTCAGCTCTTGCACAAAGTTCTTCATTTATAAACACATCCACGCTCTCTCCTGCTGCTTTGTTTAGCTCTATAACTGAACCTTTGGCTAGCTCTAAAATTTCTTTTACTTTTAGCTCTGTCTGTCCTAATTCAATTCGTAATTCAACATAGAC
>JAJOKN010000057.1 GCA_021129815.1 Desulfotomaculum sp.
GTTTTTGTGCGCATTGCATTGTGGTCAGCAACAAATAGTAAAGTCCATCAGAAAGGTGAAAATACACATGAAAAACCAGATTAAAAACATCGCAAAACAAATAAAATCTGTCGGAATATTCATCAGCTAGAATTTATAAAACAAAATACTGCCAAGCCTTCACCCAATCACTCACACGACCACAGCTGCAGCTGCTGCAATTATAAATCTAACAGCAAAAACAAAAAATAATTACAGAAAAGATGTCTTATGTTAATATTTGTTATATTTTTTTAAAACATTAAAAAATGGATTGTGATGCATTTCTTGCTCTATAAAAGTATCAGGTCCATGGCCGGGAAACACTCTTGTGTGTGCTGGCAAAGTAAGCAGCTTATTTTTTATGCTGTGTATCAATTGCTGGTAGTTCCCGCCCGGAAAATCTGTTCTACCTACCGCGCCTGCAAAAAGTGCATCGCCTGTAAAAACTATATTATCAATTCTTATACATATGCTGCCGGGGGTATGTCCAGGTACGTTTAATATTTCAAGCTGCATATTGCCCAATTGTATCACATCGCCATCTTCTACTGTAGTACATTCTGACTTTACAACAACACTGTTTCCAATATAAAAAGACAAATTCTTTTTTGAATCATAGAACATGTCTGCATCTAAAGGATGTATCATAAGCTTTGCACCAGTTACAGAAATTATATCATCCGCTCCTCCTATATGATCTCCATGACCATGAGTACATATTACATATTCGACGCTTACTTTAAGCTGTTTTAATTCTTCCAATATCAAGTGCGCATCTCCGCCTGGATCAATCACCGCTGCTTTTTTAGTATCTGCACATGCTATAATATAACAATTAACATCAAGAGGGCCTACAATCAATTTTTTAAATATCAACTTCACAAAACCTCCTAAAAAATTAACTTGTCATTATCTGATTTCCTACCACTCGCTTGACAGTATATATATCTTTTATCTGCCTTATTCTACTCAATATGTAGTCCATCTGTTCTAAACTCTTTAAGTTTAACACAAGTTCGATCACTGCTGCTTTATCTTTGCGAGAACGCGCATTAACCCACTTTGCACTCAATTTCATTTCTAAAAGCACATTCAGCACATCGTTCAATAATCCTGCCCTGTCCATACCCAATATTTCTAATTTCACTTGAAAAACTGACTTAAAATTTTCATCCCAAATAGCTTCTACTATGCGATCTGATTCTGCTTCTCTAAGAGTATTTATGTTTTTACAATTAGCGCAGTGAATCGACACACCGCGTCCTCTAGTTATATATCCTACGATTTCATCTCCTGGCACAGGGTTACAGCAGTGAGCAAGCCTTATCAATAGGTTGTCCACGCCTTTGATTCTAATTCCTTGAGTAGGCTTACCCCATTCACTTTTGCTCTGCTGAACTCTAGATAAAACTTTCTCTACTGAAACCTGTTTTTTTACCCTTTTACCTAACTGATTTAAAACCGATAGCGCTGTAAGCTTGCCACTTCCTATGAGTTCAAATATATCATCTATAGAAGAAACATTTATTTTAGTTTTTACCTCCATAAGCTTATCGCTTTTCAAAATAGACATATCAAGACCTTGTTTTCGTATCTCTCTCTCAAGCATCTCCTTGCCTTTCAATATATTCTCTGTCCTCTGCTCGCGCTTAAACCACTGCCTGATGCGGGCTTTAGCATGAGGAGTTTTCACGATGTTCAACCAATCTCTGCTAGGCCTGCTGTTTTTATTAGTGATGATTTCTACTATATCTCCATTTTTAAGTTTATAGTCCAATGTAACTATGCGCCCATTTACTTTTGCTCCTATACAGCGGTGACCCACATCAGTGTGTATATAATAAGCAAAGTCAATAGGAACAGAACCCGATGGCAGCTCCACAACATCTCCTTTTGGCGTAAACACAAACACAGAATTTGCAAATATGTCTATTTTTAAGTTTTCCATAAATTCCCTAGCATCGCTCATGTCTCGCTGCCATTCCAACAGCTGACGAAGCCATGCTAATTTTTCAGCAAATTCACTATCAGTATTGACTTTTTCTTTATACTTCCAGTGAGCAGCTATTCCATATTCAGCAGTTTTATGCATTTCAAAAGTTCTGATCTGTATTTCAAATGGTTCGCCACCTGGTCCGACCACAGTGGTATGCAGCGACTGATACATATTTGCCTTTGGCATTGCTATGTAATCTTTAAATCTTCCTGGAATTGGCTTCCACAAAGTATGTACAATCCCTAACACTCCATAACAATCCTTAGTAGTTTCAACTAGTATCCTTACTGCAAGTGCATCAAATATTTCTGAAAAATTTTTGTTCTGCTCTACCATTTTTTTGTATATAGAATAAAAATTTTTAGGCCGTCCTGTAATCTCCGCATTGTTTATATTTGCTTCCTTTAAACGTTCGCTCAGTATATCAATTATGTGTTTTATGCGCTCTTCTCTCTTTTCCCTTGTCATTGCAACTAGCTTTTTAAGCTCATAATATTTTTCAGGCTCACTGTATCTAAATGCGAGATCTTCCATTTCCCATTTGATTCTGTAAATACCTAATCTGTGAGCAAGTGGCGCAAAAATTTCCAATGTTTCTCTTGCTTTTTCTATTTGTTTTTCTCTGCTCTGATATTCCAACGTGCGCAAATTGTGCAGTCTATCTGCTAACTTAATGAGTATCACTCTTATATCTTTAGCCATAGCTAAAAACATCTTGCGCAAGTTCTCTGCTTGACGTTCTTCTTTGGATTTAAATTTTAGCTTTTTTAACTTGGTCACGCCATCGACTAAAAGTGCAACCTCTTCACCAAATTCAGATTTTATATCTTCTAATGTAACTACAGTGTCTTCCACTACATCATGCAAAAGCCCTCCTATGAGCGTTTCCATATCCAGCTGCAAATCCGCCAAAATCTTAGTAACTTCTACTGGATGAATAAAATAGCTTTCACCGGATTTGCGCTTTTGTCCAAAATGTGCCCACTCTGCATATCTATAAGCCTTTTTTAGCAAAGATATATCTGCTGTGGGATTATATTTTTTTACCTTTTCAATAATTTGTGCTAGAGACACCTGGCTTCCTCCATTAACTCTTTGTTTTACTGATTATCAATAATAGTTCTTTTAAACAATTTTTGCAAATCCTCGCATGCCATCATAGAAACAAAGTGCAAGCTTTTTTGCACTATATTTTTAGACCAGCAAAAAGTTTTTGAATTGTTCAAATCGATCTTTTTAGCTGGCCTTTCAAGCATCTTAATAATATAATTATTATCTTTATAATAAAATTCCAAAAGCTTTAGCTCCGACAAAATTTTCATCAACAAGGCTACTGTATAGCTGCTGACGTTCATTTTGCTGCATTTACACAACAACCTTATCAAATAATCATTTGAAAGCTTAGACCGCTCTTTTTTCATATTGTTCAAATACTTATACAAAATGGCAAGTTTTTTGCGCTCTGGAATAAAACTCTTCAAAACCCTTATTGAATTAGCAATATCTTTGGTAGAAAACAAAAAATACCAATCTCCATCATCACATGTGGCTTCCGCAACACACTGCATGCTGCCATGACTAAAAGGCGGATAATAAAAAACTGCTTTTTTAATGCCGACATCCAAGTCTTTTAGCAGCATTGGAGTAGTTATCAACAAATTTTTAATACCTGAAATTAAAAGCTCATTGATTTTTGCTTTGCTTTCTTCAGGCATGCTCTTGCTGCAGCAAATGATTCTATCAATCAAGCTCTCATCTTTTGCAGTTAACACATAAAGCAGCTCCAGTGCTTGCTGTTCTGAGTTAACCAATATCGCTGTCATTACCTCTTTTTCGTAAGCCTCATCTATCACATTCATAAGCACCTGCATGCGATTAGTGCATTCTCTATAATCATACAAAGTAATTTTGCTATACATGTTGTCTTTGAAATGAAAAATCTTTTCATTTAAGTCACTGATGCTGCTATCATCACGCAGGTTTCCTTCTTCTATAATTGGACCATATTTCTTATAAAAGTTTAACTCCTGTAAAATATACTCTGGGCTTGATAACTTAAATTTATAAAAGGACTTGACTTGCAAGTTATCGCTCAAAACAGAAAAAAAACAACAAGTACTTTTGCATATCTTTTCTTCGTTCGCATTCTCTTTTCTTTTTATCAAAGCTCTTTCACATATATGTTTTATTTCGATCTGTATTCTTTGTTCCCCATTCCACTCATTGATCACAGGCACAAATGCTATATCCACATTTATTTTATCAGCCTCTGTATTTTGTACACATGTTGTATCTAAAAAGTCTGCCAGTCCAAAACCAATACCATCGAATATAACATTTTCAGCACGCAGCTTCATTTTTAAATGCTTATTGTCATTGCCAACAGTTTTAATATCCAAAACGCTCACATTCTGGGCAGCTAATAATGGCAATGGATTTCCTTCTCCAAATGGCGCAAGCAAGCTAATTTCACGCACTACTCTTTCAGTCATGCTGTCTAAAGAGACGATTTTATCCACTTCAATAGTCGGAAATAAGTCTTCATCTTCTAAAATAGCACTTGCATAGTCATTGATTTTTTGACGCAAATTATCAATTTGATCCGTATCTAACGAAAATCCTGCTGCTCTTTCATGTCCACCAAATTTTTTCAAACAATCTTCACAATGTTTTAGCGCTTTGAATAAATGAAAACCTTCTATGCTCCGTGCTGATCCCTTAGCTTGTTGTCCTTCTATTGAAATCATGAGCACTGGACGACTGTAGCGCCTTAGCAAACGAGAAGCCACAATTCCAATAACACCATGATGCCATGCTTGTGACGCTAACACCAGCACCCTATGTCTTAACAAATTTTCATCTGATTCTACCATCTTTACCGCTTCATCTAATACCCGCTGCTCTATAGCCTGTCGCTCTCTATTGTTCAAATCGAGCTCAAGCGCAAGCTCTTTTGCTTTCTCTAAGTCATCAGTTAACAAAAGCTCAACTCCAACGCTCGGGTCATCTATGCGGCCAGCGGCATTTATGCGCGGTGCTAATATAAACCCCACATCGCGTTCTGTTACTGACTTATCAGATAAACCGCTCACTTCTTTTAAAGCCATAAGCCCTATGTTGTTAGTTTGCCTAAGCTTTAAAAGTCCATACTTCACTATAATCCTGTTTTCTCCTAACAGAGGAACAAGATCTGCTATTGTTCCTAAGCAGGCTATATCCAAAAGCTCTTGCCACTTGTCATCTTTTAATCCCAGCTGCCTGTACAAGCCCTGTACAAGTTTTAACGCTATTCCTACCCCCGCCAGTTCTTTAAACGGATATTCACAGTCCTTTCTTTTTGGATTTATAACAGCCTCTGCGTCTGGCAGTACCTCTTGCGGTTCATGATGGTCAGTAATTACAAGTTTTATACCTAATCTTTTTACTAAATCAGCTTCCTCTACCGCAGTTATGCCACAATCAACGCTGATGATGAGAGAAAACCCCTTTTCATGAGCATCTCTTATCGCTTCACTGTGCAAACCATAGCCTTGAGTTCTATTAGGAATGTAATAATCTACCACTCCACCCAGGCTTTTAAGCGCTTTTATAAGAACAACAACGCTGGTGATGCCATCAACATCATAATCACCGTATATCAAAATAGGCTTTTTACTCTTTATATGATATATAATCACATCCAACGCTTTTTTCATATCTTTCATCAAAAGCGGATTATCTAAGTCTTTAAGATTTCCTTTTAAAAACAATTTAGCATCTTCTAATGTATATATCCCTCTGTTTATCAACAATTGCGCCAATACTTCTGATATATCCAACTGACTTGCAAAAATATTTTTAAGCACTGTGCTATTGCTTTTAACTTTCCAAAGCTTTTTAAGTTTTTTTCCATTGTTAATAAAATCATTAAAGTCTTTGATTTTATCGTTTGATTTTTCCATAAAAAAACCTCGTAATTACTCGTTTTATGTAATAAAAATACATTTAAAATTATAAACCAGTAGCAAAATATATTCAACTAAACAGGTGATAACAACTTTATCAATTAACATC
>JAJOKN010000001.1:0-3433 GCA_021129815.1 Desulfotomaculum sp.
AAACAGCGAAAAGCTGTTTTTTATTTTGTTGGTTAATTTTAATTGAGTTGGAAATTTTGTATTGGAAAAAAATTTAACAGGAAGTATAATTGTGTTGTTAGTTCAATAGGAAGTATAATTATGGTATCGAAGTAGTAAAAACAATTACTTGTTTTTTATTACAAAAAATTTAGGAGTGATGAGATGCTTACTCATATTGTATTCTTTAAGCTTAAAAATTACAGCAAAGAAAATGCAGAGAAGTTGAAAGAAGTTTTGTTGAGCATGAAGGGTAAAATTCCAGAGCTGCGCTATATAGAAGCAGGGACAGATGTTATCCGCTCTGAACGTTCTTATGATGTAGCTTTGATAACGAAGTTTGAGTCCGTGGATGCATTGAAATCTTATAAAGTTCATCCTGTACATAAAGAAGTGCTTGAGTATATTTCAGAAACTGTGGAGTCAACAGCAGCAGTAGATTATATTTCGGATTAAATTGACATTGTCTTAATAAATAATGACAACTTGACAAATATTATGTCAAGTGCTATGTTTTATATGAGTGTTTAGCACTCGCTAAGTGAGAGTGCTAACAAAGGATGAAGGGAGTGAACTGGTTTGGAACTGAATGAGCGCAAAAAGAAGGTGCTGCTGGCTATTATCCGCGATTATATTTCTACTGCCGAACCGGTTGGCTCCAGAACGATTTCAAAAAAATATGAATTGGGTGTAAGTCCAGCTACTATAAGGAATGAAATGGCTGATTTGGAAGAATCTGGTTTAATAGAACAGCCGCATACTTCTGCTGGTCGAATCCCTTCTGACCTGGGTTATCGTTATTATGTGGATTACTTGATGCAAAAAGAAGAGCTGACAGACGCGCAGAAGAAAGTTATATGGGAAAAAATTAAGAACACCTCTTTGGAAATCGATAGCATACTGCGCTGTGCTGGGCAGCTTTTGTCTGACTTAACCGATTATGCAGCTATGATAACGGTTCAGTCTATAAAAGAAAAGTCTGTTATAAAGCATATACAGTTAATTTCTATGACTCCAGAATTAGTTATGGTAGTTGTTGTGTTGGATACTGGTGCGGTGTACCATCGCATTATTGAGGTTCCAGAGACTATTACGCAGGAGGAATTGAACCACGTTTCTTTTGTGTTGAATTCTAAGCTTTCGAAATTGGATTTGGAATATGTAAAACCCACTTTAATCAAAGATATTTACATGGAACTGTCAAGGTATAAATTCTTTTTAGATTTTATTCTTGACTTATTTCAACAGGGGATGTCAGATAGCAATAAAGCAAGTCGGGTTTATATGGGTGGCATATACAATATATTGGGTCAGCCTGAATTTCGAGATGTGGAAAGGGTAAGGGCCCTGTTGGAGCTCTTAGAAAAGGAAGAAATACTGACAAAGATTTTGATGGAAAATCAGAATAAAGAGTTATCTGTGCGAATAGGCGTTGAAAACACTGAGGAACAGATGAAGGAGTGCAGCATAGTGGCTGCCACTTATTATTTGGGTGATGAGGCAATTGGAACTATAGGCGTGCTTGGACCTACGCGAATGGAATATGCAAAAGTGGTTGCTGTTGTGGAGCATTTGGCAAGTGTGCTGAATACAGTGTTGAGCAAGTTGAAGTGAATCATTTAAAAAGTTTAAGGAGGGAAAGTTTTTTGAGCTTAAAGCAAAAAGCAAGCCCTAGCTCTGAAGTAAATGAGAAAATGGCAGCGCTAATAACAAATGCCAATGCAGTGAGAGCTATTGCTGCAGCAGTAGAGGGCACGCTGGGACCAAAAGGTTTGGATACTATGCTGGTAGATCAGTTTGGCGATGTTGTTATAACTAATGACGGCGTGACTATACTTACTAAAATGGAAGCAACTCATCCTGCAGCTAAGATGCTTATAAATATAGCTAAATCCCAGCAAGAGGAGATTGGAGATGGTACTACCACTGCCACTATAATGGCAGGCACTCTTGTGGATGTGGGAGTTAATCAGGTAGCAAAAGGAGTGCCCGTCACATGGGTTATACAGGGGATAAAAGCTGGAATTGAAAAAGCATGTAGCATCATCGAGTCTTATAAACAGCCTATAGAGGATTTAAACGATGAGCGTTTGCATCAGGTAGCGCTTGTTGCAGGCCGCGAGCACAAGGATATTGCAGATTTGGTAATTGAGGCTGCAAAGTTGATAGGAGAGAAAAAGTTAAAGGATAAGGCTTTTAAGCTTTCAGATGTTATTTTATCAAAAGAAAATGCTGAAAATCAAGTATTCATGGGCGTGATAATCAACAAGGATCGCATGAACAAGCAGATGCCAAAGTACAAAAAAGATGTAAAAGTCATGATTATCGACGATGCGCTGGAACCAGAAGAGATAGAGGAAGAAGCGCTGGGAACAGAAAGTGGATTTGCAAAGTATTTGGAGCTTCAAAATGAATTCCGTAGCAATATAGAGAAGATAATTGAATTGGGTATTGGCTTGTTGTTGGTGGATCGCGGGGTTGATGATGTTGCTGAAGAAATGCTCACTGATGCAGGAGTAATAGTTATACAGCGCGTTTCAAATAAGGAGTTGGAGAAAGCTAAGGAGCACTCTGGTGCTAAGATGATAAAGCGCACAGGGCTTAAAAAGGATAAGTCTGTGCTTGAGGAATATATAGGATATGTTGAAGAGGTAGTTAGCGAAGAAAAATTAGAACAGGTGTGGATAAAAGGCGGGAAGAGCAAACCGATGGCGACAGTGGTAGTAGGTGCTGCCACTGAGGAAGTTGTAGATGAACGCGAGCGCATTGCTAAAGATGCAGCAGCAGCTGTTCAATCTGCTGTAAAATGCGGCGTTGTGCCGGGAGGGGGAGCGCTTGAACTGGCAGTTGCTAGAGAAATGGAAAAGGTAAAGGAAAACACACGGAGCATGGCTGCGTTTGGTATAGACTGTGTGATTGAAGCATTAAAACGACCGCTGTCTCAAATAGTTACCAATGCGGGTTTTAACCCACTTGAGAAATTGAACGATGTGATAGCCGCTCAATCTAAAACTGGAAAAATATCGCTTGGCATTGACTGCGATACTGGAGAAGTGGCGGATATGCTGGAATTGGGCATACTGGATCCAGTGCTGGTTAAAGTGCATGCATTAAAAGCTGCTGGTGAAATTGCTGTCGCGATATTGAGGATAGATACGATAATAAAGATGAAAGATGAAAAAGAAGAAGACGCTGGTGCAGCAAATGATTGAAAGAGGATGTCACAAGAGAGGTGAATATTGAAATGTCTGAGGATAAAAATAATAAAGTGGAAATGGATGAGATAAGCAAAGATGACAAAAATAATGCAAATGCAAACGAAAAAAGCAAAAGCTTTAAAGAAAGCAGCGATGATGCTCCTAAAGGTGAAGGTTTGACAGTTGAAGGTGGAACCGAAAAAGATGAAAGCTCAAAA
>JAJOKN010000001.1:3533-6032 GCA_021129815.1 Desulfotomaculum sp.
AAATAGAAGGTAAAGTTAACAATGAGGAAAAAGTTTGCAATGATAAAGACAATCTTGAAAACTTAAAAAAGCAGGTAGAAGACTTAAAGAAACAGGTAGAGGATTTAAAAAATCAACTCACAGAGAAAGAAGCTTTGGCCAAAGAGTATTACAACCGTCTTGCGCGTGCACAAGCTGACTTTGAAAACTTAAGGCGCAGGACAGATAAAGAGCGCGAGCAGCTCTTAAAATATGCAGCGGAAGAGCTGATAATTGATATACTGCCAGTAATTGACAATTTCCAAAGAGCGCTTGAAAGCAAAAACAAGAGCAGCGAAGAATTTGTTTCTGGAGTTGAAATGATTTACAAGCAGCTTTTAGATGTGCTTAAAAAAGCAGGAGTTGAAGAAATAAAATCGCTGGGAGAAGACTTTGATCCCAACAAACACGAAGCTATCATGCAGGTGGAGAGCGAAGAGTATCCAGAAAATAAGATAGTAGAAGTGCTCAGAAAAGGATATATTTTAAAGGACAAGATAATTCGTCCTGCAATGGTGAAGGTATCGAAGTGATTTTTTAATATTTTATTAAAAAATATTTAGGAGGGTGATTGATACATGGGAAAAGTAATTGGTATAGATTTAGGAACTACAAACTCTTGTATGGCTGTTATGGAAGGTGGAGAAGCAGTAGTTATACCCAATGCTGAAGGAGGACGCACCACACCTTCGGTAGTAGCTTTTTCTAAGACGGGAGAGCGCTTGGTAGGTCAGGTAGCAAAAAGGCAGGCAGTTAGCAACCCGGAACGCACTATTGTTTCCATAAAGAGACATATGGGTACAGATTATAAAGTGAGCATCGATGGAAAGGAATACACTCCTCAAGAAATATCCGCTATGGTTTTGCAAAAGCTAAAAGCAGATGCCGAAAGCTATCTAGGTGAAAAAGTGGATAAGGCGGTTATCACCGTACCTGCTTATTTTACCGATGCACAGCGTCAAGCTACAAAAGATGCTGGTAAAATAACAGGTTTAGAGGTTTTGCGCATAATAAATGAGCCTACGGCAGCTGCACTTGCTTATGGGTTGGATAAAGAGGATAATCAGACAATTTTAGTTTATGACTTAGGCGGAGGTACTTTTGATGTTTCTATATTAGAGTTAGGAGATGGTGTGTTTGAAGTTAAAGCAACCAGCGGTAATAACCGACTTGGGGGAGATGACTTCGATCGGGCAATAGTGAATTGGATGTTGGAAGAGTTTAAAAAAGAAACAGGTATTGATTTGAAAAATGACCGCATGGCGATGCAGCGGCTTTATGAGGCAGCTGAAAAAGCGAAGATTGAGCTTTCAAGTGTCACAACTACAAACATAAACTTGCCGTTTATAACAGCAACAGAAGATGGACCAAGGCATCTTGATCTTACTCTTACGCGTGCGAAGTTTGAAGAGCTCACTGCTGATTTGATAGAAAAAACGATGGGACCTACTCGTCAGGCTATGGAGGATGCAGAGCTTGAACCAAAGGATATAGATAAGATATTGCTGGTTGGTGGTTCTACGCGCATTCCAGCTGTTCAAGAAGCGATAAAGAAATACCTTGGCAAGGAGCCGCATAAAGGCATAAATCCTGATGAATGTGTGGCAATAGGAGCTGCTATACAGGCAGGTGTGCTGTCAGGAGAAGTAAAAGATGTATTGCTTTTGGATGTGACGCCACTTTCTTTGGGAATTGAGACGCTGGGTGGAGTGTTTACTAAACTCATTGAGAGGAATACCACTATTCCAACTTCTAAAACTCAAATATTTTCTACAGCTGCAGATAACCAGACGAGCGTCGAGATTCATGTGTTGCAGGGCGAACGTCCGATGGCTAAAGACAACAAAAGCCTCGGCAGATTTGTGTTGACAGGAATACCACCAGCACCGAGAGGTGTGCCGCAGATAGAAGTAAAGTTTGATATCGATGTAAATGGTATTGTGAAAGTATCTGCTAAAGATCTATCAACTGGTAAAGAGCAGAGCATTCAGATTACAAACAGCACAGGCTTAGATGAAAAAGAGATTGAAAGAATGGTAAAAGAAGCTGAAAAATATGCTGAAGAAGACAGAAAGAGAAAAGAAGAAGCAGAAGTTAGAAACAATGCTGATAGCATGATTTATCAAGCTGAAAAAACTATAAAAGAATTCAAGGAAAAGGCAGATAAATCATTGATTGAAAGAGTGAACAAAGCTGTTGACGAATTGAAAGAAGCACTGAAAGGATCGGATGTAAATCTCATAAAACAAAAAACAGAAGAACTGAGCAAGCCGTTATATGAACTGACAACAGCTATGTATCAACAGGCTGCACAGCAAGGCAACCAAAGTGCTTCAGGAACACAAGGAGCAGGGAACAGCTCCAGCAAGAGCAATGAAAATGTAGTGGATGCTGAATTTGAAGTTAAAGATAACAAAGATAAAGAGAACAAGTAAACTTTCGTGAAATGGAAAACTTGGGCTATAAAGCAAAAATCGGGGT
>JAJOKN010000029.1 GCA_021129815.1 Desulfotomaculum sp.
GGCTTAACAACGGCATCAAGTTTTTAGATATTTTCTAGTAATATTTAATATTTTGAATTTGCTTTACTAAGTACTCAGCCGCCAAAATATCTTCAAGCGAATTTGATGAAGAAGCCACTACTGTTATTCCAGATTTTTTAAGTTTTTTAGCTAATGCTATTGCCCTTTTTGTCCTTGACATTGCAGAATTCAATTCCTTTTCTTCTTTTAAAATCAGCCAACTTTACAGTTTCTGATCCTAAGTTTAGGTAACACAGCACCCACTTAAGCTCCTGCATTATTTATCCCCAAGATAATTTTAGAAATATTAGCTATCCTACTCGACTCAGTTGATATTCTTGGCTCCGTTGCAATTATTGCCTCTTTTCTTTTACTGCTTCCAATCCTGCTAGCCAGCCGATACGTTCTGGATTTATAAATACCGGACAAGAAACATTATCTGGCGCAGCTCCATAAATTGACAAAGCCCCAGCATCTAGTGCAGCTTCACAAGTCGTTGACATATCAATAACATATATTACTACAATTTGATCATTTTTAGCTGCTAATGCTGCTCCACTAGCATCAAATGACAACTGCACACTCAATGACATATCATAAAACCAAATATCTATCCAATCGAATCTGCCGCCACAATACCAGCAGCTGCCGCCCCCATAAAAAATTTTGTGATGACTCAATCCTATGTGCCTGTATCTTTTATCTGCAAAACTAATACGTGCAGCAGCTATAGCACGACCACCCAAAGTATGTACAGCGTTTATTGTTTGTCCTTGTTCTATAAATGTGTCCTTTATCATCAATATCAATTTTATCAGTATTTTAGTAATTACAAAATGATGCCCTCCAGTGCCCAGTTTTTTTGTGAACAGCAGTTGTATTTAAAATCACGCTATCTCCAACATTTACTCTTCCCGTTAATTTGTTATAATTTAAAGCAGTATATTTTTCCTCATTTATTGATACTAATATATCATATTGGTTATTCAGAATTTCAACTACCGTATCACGCCTAATACGTATCATAAAATAATATTGATTTTAGTGTAAAAAGTCTTAGTTTTAGCTGGAAAATAATCTCAATATATAGCAATTTATAGTGATTTATGGTATAATGTAAGGCAATAAGAAGCAATTTGAGATTAATTATGAATAATCACTATAAACGGGGTGAGAACAATATTTAGAGAAAATAACAACCATCTTCAGTTCTCTATACTGGAAAGCACTAACTGGATGAATCCAAGTATTAAGGCCAAATTAGAAAAATCATGGGCTACCATATTCTATGAGCATGTGTTCTGTAATATTGATGAAAAGCCTTTTTCAGTGCTTTACAGCGATATAGGAAGACCCAATTTTCCTGTAAATATTCTTCTTTCCCTTGAATACATCAAACATTTAAAAAACTATTCAGATGATGAACTTATTGATAATTTTGATAAAAAAATACTATGAAAAATACGCAAGCGAAGGAAAAGAGATATACTTTGTTGGCAATAAAATTTAGCGAACGAGAAAAAAACATAGTGAAACTTTGAGTGGGAGAGGGTTTAGAAAGGCGGTTTTATGATAGATTAATCCATTTTTACTTTTCTATTTACACTCTTAATCTTTTGTTCATATCTCCTTTGTTATATAATAAAACTTAAGCTTTAAAGTTCCTTTTTTCTAGGGAGTGAAAATTTAAATGAAAATCCCCTACGGCATATCAAACTTTGAAAGCTTAAGAGAAGAAAACTACATCTATATTGACAAAACAAGCTTCATAGAAGTGCTTGAAAACATCAACAGCAAATACCTCTTCTTCATCCGCCCGAGAAGATTTGGAAAAAGCTTATTTTTATCAGTATTAGAACACTACTACGACGTAAACTCAAAAAGTAAATTCAATAAGCTGTTTGGCGACCTATACATCGGCAAAAACCCGACGCTTTTAAAAAACAGCTATCTGGTATTGAGATTAAACTTTTCAGGCTTGAACACAGAAAACAAAGAAAAGCTAGAAAATTCATTTAGGCTTAGTTTAGTAAACGATATAGTAGAGTTTATATTCAAGTATAAAAATATTTTTGAAAATGCTTATGAGTTGGAGAAAGAAATAAATCAAATACAGGATATAAAATCAATATTTAAGTTCATAACAAAAAAAGTGCAAAACAGCGGAAAAAAACTCTACCTAATCATAGACGAATACGACCACTTTGCAAACGACATCATAGCGATGGGAGATGATAAACTTTACAAAGACATCATAAGAGCAACAGGCTTTGTAAGAGACTTCTACGAAACAATCAAGATAGGTACAGAAAGCACAATAGACAGAATATTCATAACGGGAATATCACCTGTGATGTTAGACGACCTAACAAGCGGCTTCAACATAGCATCAAACCTCACATTAGACCCAAAACTAAACGACATGATGGGCTTTACCGAAGAAGAAGTTGAAAAAGCCATAGACAAGCTCGGCATAGAAGTAACCATGCCCACGACAGGCAAAAAACTCTCTACAGAAGAGCTTTTGATGGAGCTAAACAAAAACTACAACGGCTATTTATTCAACATAAAAGCAAAGAACAGAGTATATAACCCAGGCATGACCTTCTACTTCTTTCAGCAATGTATTGCAAACAAAGAATATCCAGACAACTTAATAGACGACAACATAAAGACAGACTACGGAAGACTGAATCGCCTAACAGCAAACCAAGAGAACAAAAAGATACTGGAAGAAATCATAAAAAACGAAAACGTAACAGCAAGCATAGCCACGAGATTTTCATTTGACACGATGTACGACAGAGAATACTTCGTGTCGCTTTTGTTCTACATGGGGCTTTTAACAATTGATAGACAAGAAAAAACAAGGCTTATACTTAAAATACCAAACTACGTTATAAAAACAGTGTTTTGGGAGTATATACTCACAAAGCTAAAAGTAGAGCACAAGATAAGAATAGACTTAGAAGAGATAAGACTAGCAATAGAAGAAATGGCATACGAGGGCAGAATAGAGCCTTATGTAAAATATATAAGCAAAAACGTTTTAAATACACTTTCAAACAGGGATTTAATAAAATTTGACGAAAAATACATTAAACTCATACTGATAGTGTATATATCTGACAGTAACGCCTACCGAATACACAGCGAAAGAGAGATAGAAGAAGGATACATAGACATTTACCTAGAAAAAGCTCCTCACATGCCTGACATAAAATACGAATGGCTTATAGAACTAAAATACCTAAAAGAAAGCGAAAGAGATAAACTTGAAGAAGTGAAGAAAAGAGGACTTGAGCAGTTAGAAAGATATGCAAAAAGCAAAAATTTAGCTGATAGAGAAAACTTAAAGAAAGCGCTTTTGGTGTTCATAGGTAAGAAGGATTATGTGATTGTGGAAGATTTTTGATACTTGTTGCTGATTAAAAGATATTACTATTCTAGGCAATGAAAATTTTAGGCAATGAAAGGCTGTAACACAAATTTTTACGAGTTTATAATCTTTATTGGCGGATTCAATTTAAAAGGTTTAGAATACGCTGAAGTATTATTACACAAACTCAAACAGCTTTCCTATGAAAAACACATAAAATACTATAAATATAAACCCGTGCCAGCGGCTTACTTCTTTGTAATGAAATACAAAATAAAACATTATAGTGGCAGCTAGCATAAGCGGGATGCTAAATTCAATTAAGTTTTGTGGGATTACTAAAGTACCAATTACAGCTGGAACTCCCATCACAGCTAAAGCATTAAAAATATTTGATCCCAGCACATTGCCAACTGTAATTTCAGGAATGCCTTTTTTTGCGGCTGCTACAGCTACAGCTAGCTCCGGCAAAGATGTCCCAAGAGCAACAGCGCTGAGTGCTATAACTTCTGGTGCTATATTCAAAATTTGTGATAACTTTATTACAGCTTCTACAGTATACTTAGCACCTAAGTATATAAAAAAAGCGCTTAATGCTATTATAAAAAATTCTCTTAACAAAAACGAAAGTTTGTCTTTAGAAGGCATATTATTATTACTTGTATTGTCATCACTGCTTTTGCGCACTGCGTATATTATATACATAGCCATTATAACAAGGCATAACATTGCCTCTCGTGCAACAAATTTTCCATCATATGCAAAAAAAGCAAGCAAGAAAGCAGAAGCCACTAGAAAAAACAAGTCAACATTAATGTCAGCTCTGTTGACAATTATTTTACTTCCAATTAATGCAGCTAAACCAAAAACCAAAAAAATATTTGTGATATTCGACCCCACTACATTTCCAGAAACTATTTCTGAAGAACCTTTTAACACAGCCATGACAGATGAAGCTAGCTCTGGCAGAGAAGTGCCTATGGCTACTACAGTTGCACCAATTATTACATTGGGCATACATAACAATTTGCCTGTTTTTTCTGCAGATGTAGTAAAAAAATCAGCAGATTTTATCAATACAATTAGGCTTATTACAAAAATTGCAAGCCAAATAAGTAGAGAAGACATTTGAACAAAGACTTCCTTTCAATTGATGCTGTTTAATTCTTACCATATTGTCTACTAAATTATACATAAGCCAACTACTATATAGCAAGGAATAATACGATGAAATTATTATAGATACTGTATTTGTAAATTATACACCTATTTTAAGCTGTTATTTTGTTTGCTAAAAAATTAGTTTTTTTTGTTTTTAGTATAACAGAACTTTATCAATTCAAGCAATTCGTCAAATTCTTGCTTATCTAAGCTTTCTACCTTTTCTATTTTTGATATGATGACTTGTTTGAGTTTGGCATCTAGCGTTTGTGGCTTCTTTTTCTTTAGTATACGGTCAACAAAATATGTTGCAATTGTACCTGTGAGCATTCCTAAAAAACCTATGCCTGTAATCATTAAAAATGCGGCTAAAATACGTCCATATGTTGTCACTGGAGAAATATCTCCATATCCAACTGTAGTTATTGTAACAACTGACCACCAAAGAGCATCGCCAAAGTTTTTTATATTACCTGTATCTCTTTCAAAATGTTGTATGCCAACTGCACCTAAAAGAGCAATTGCTATAGTGGCAATTGTTACGTAGTGCAAGTTGTTTGTTTGAAATAAAGATACAACTGTTTTGTAATATTTTTTAAAGATTATGATTGCTCTAAACAAACGTATCAAACGTATAAGGTAAACTAACCGTACAAGGCGCGCTAATTGAAATATTGATTCAAATGGTATAATAGCTATCAACTCGGGTATATGTGTTTTGATAAAGTGTTTTTTGTCTTTCGCAACAGCCAAGCGAACAAAGTAATCAACAGCAAATATTATTAAAACTGCTTTATTGATATATGCATGTATCTTGAGTTCATAGCTGCTTATAGGCATAAAAATTTCTCTAAATACTGTTACTGCCACCAATAATGCTAAAAACACCATTGTGAGTTCATATAAAAATTTTAATTTTGTAAGATTCATAATAAGGTTATACCCTCTTTTGCTTTTAAAATTTTTTGCAGAATTTGGAACAAATATAACATGAAAAGTAATTTATGTACATGAAAAATAATTATGTAATGGTATATGAACTTAATAAAATGTTATTTTCGCGATAATGAGCGCTTCACTAACTATGATAACACATTTTTATTTTTAAAATAAAAATTTTTATAGAAAAAACATGTAAAGATGAAAATACTTATGTAGATATAGGTTCAGTTAAATCAACTTCTCATGTCTTATCTTCTTTATTTTCAGCCTCTGATGTTAAAAGACTAGTCTGTAATAAAAAGGCATTTATAAATTTCCCGCAAGAATTAATTTTAAACGATGTGCCAAAATTATTTCCAAAAGAGCTTCTTGTCATTGAAATACTTGAAGATGTGGAACCTGACAGAAGAAATAATTAGAGCTCTTATAAAGTTAAAAAATGAAGGATATACCATTGCGCTAGATGACTTTATTTATCATAAAGAC
>JAJOKN010000074.1:0-4936 GCA_021129815.1 Desulfotomaculum sp.
TTCTTTTAATTTTTCAATCATCATGCGCTCTTTGGAAGCATTAACAGCATCAATGCGAGCTTTGTCTAGTTCCTGCTCAATTTTCTTGATTTGATTTTCATTTGTCACCATTTTGGATTTTAGATTTTCAACATATACCAAGCGCTGCCATACATCTTTATTGGCATTATCAGAAACCAAAAAATCACAGCTCTCATTGACAGCTCGTTTGCACATATCGCTTATGCACTTACAAATTTCATCTTCTATCTCTTCTTTTATTTTTACTCTCTCATTGTAAATCATCTCTAAGTTTTTTTGCTTCATCAGCTTTTCTTTTTCTTCTGTCTTTCGCTTGATGAACAGCGGCTCTAGCTTAAATTTAAACTTTTTCATAGGCTAAAAACTTATCACCCCTCCCTTTCGAACATTTAATTGACAATGATAGCGTTAGACTTTGCAAAATATTTTTAATCACTTATCTTTTGCATCGTTTTCTTCAACTAAATCTTTCAAAGCTTCAATCGTATCAGAATAATCTGCATACTCATCAGGCAGTTGAGTTAAAAAATCATTTATCTTATCATACTTTTCAATAGCTTTATCTATTCTAGGATTGGAGCCCTTTACATAAGCGCCTATATTTATCAAATCCTCTGATTCTCTGTAAATACTTAAAATTTCTCTCAACTTAGCAGCTGCATTGAGATGGTCTTTGCTTACTATATCCGGCATTGTGCGGCTTACGCTCTGCAAAATATCAATAGCCGGAAAATGGTTTTTAAATGCAAGCTTTCTTGACAGCACTATGTGTCCATCCAGTATGCCGCGCACTGCATCTGCAATGGGCTCATCCATGTCATCTCCTTCAACCAGCACAGTGTAAAAAGCCGTTATAGAACCTTTTTCTGTAATTCCTGAGCGCTCCAAAAGCTTCGGAAGCAGCGCAAAAACTGATGGTGTATAGCCTTTCGTGGCAGGTGGTTCGCCAACTGCCAGTCCCACTTCGCGCTGCGCCATTGCAAAGCGGGTGACAGAATCCATGAGCAGCATAACTCTTTTACCTTTGTCGCGAAAGTACTCTGCTATGCTGGTAGCTACAAATGCGCCTTTTAACCGCACAAGAGCCGGCTGGTCAGAAGTAGCTGATATCACTACTGATTTTTTTAATCCTTCTTCACCCAAATCAGTTTCTATAAAGTCTAAGACCTCTCTGCCGCGCTCTCCAATCAATGCTATCACATTTACATCTGTATTCCCATACTTTGCTATCATACCCAGCAGTGTGCTTTTACCTATACCGCTGCCTGAGAAGATTCCTATGCGCTGGCCTGAACCGCAGGTCAAAATCGCATCTATAGCCCGTACCCCTGTAGGCAACACCTCTGTTATGCGCTTGCGTTTTAGAGGATTTATAGGAGATAAGTCTACTGTTATCTCATCTATATCATCTCTGTCATAACTTTCT
This sequence comes from Desulfotomaculum sp., assembly GCA_021129815.1. Classification (GTDB taxonomy): domain Bacteria; phylum Bacillota; class Desulfotomaculia; order Desulfotomaculales; family Desulfohalotomaculaceae; genus JAJOKN01. The sequence continues at coordinate 1,448 of JAJOKN010000074.1, forward strand.
TCTGCATCGCTTATAATATTGCCCAAGCCATCGAGCACTTTGCCGAGCAAATGCTCCCCTACTTTTATAGACATAGCTTTTCCTGTTGACAATACAAGACATCCAGGGTGCACACCTTGCATTTCACCAAGCGGCATTAAAATCGAATTTCTTCCTTTAAATCCAACTACCTCGGCATAAAGCGCCTTGTTTTCATCGTTCTTTACTATGCAAAATTCTCCTACCCCAGCATTTATGCCCTGAACTTCCAGAGTAAGCCCGACAACTCTTACAACCTGTCCGTACAGCTTTATCGGCTTGCACTTTCTCAAAGCTTTGCGCGCTTTTCTTGTGTAACTGTACACATCAGCTAACAGCTCTTTATTCAAATAAATTCTTTTTTCCATAATCTTTTCAGCCTTTTTTAAGTTTCTCTATGCTCCAGAGTTTTTAACTCTTTAGCTTTTTAGCTCCTTTAGCTGCCTTTTTGCCAATTACTTTTAACACTTCTTTCCAGCGCTCTTCAATAGTTGCATCTACCAGCCCGCTTTCAGTGCTTATCATGCATCCACCTTTTTTTACATTGGGATCTGCTATGAATGAAATCTCTGCGCGATCAGATAAAATTTGCTTCAATTGAGGTTTATATGCAATAAAGATACCCATGTCATCTGGATTTACATAAAACACCACTCTCTCACGGTCCTTTACTAACTTTATGGCTTCCAAAGCTGTTTTTATTATCAAGTCTGGATTTAGTTCAAGCTGAGCGCTTAAAATTTTCTCTGCAATCTCTTTAGATAAAGAGATTATCTCATATTTTAAACATTCCAAAATCTCTTTTCTTTCAGCTTCAGCTTGTCTTAAAATATCTTCTGCTTTTTTTCTTATCAGCTCGCCTTCTTCATTGGCTCTTTCGATTCCAGCTTTATACCCTTCCTGATATCCTCTTTCTCGAGCTTTTTCAAATTCCTGCTGGCTTTTCGCTTGAGCTTCTTTTAATAAATCAGCTGCTTTTTTTTCTGCTTCTAATATTATAGCTTTTGCTTTATCCTGAACAGCTTTTAAAAGCAAAGGACTAGTGTTTTCAATACCCTCTATTATATTCCGTTTTCTTTTTTCTAATTTAAGCGGGCTGGTATCTACAAGAGCTTCTTTGATTACTCTATACAATCAAGGCATCCTCCCCGCCTCGTGAAATCACTATTTCTCCACTCTCTTCTAGTTTTCTTATCACATTTACTATCTTTTGCTGTGCTTCTTCAACATCTCTTAAGCGCACCGGTCCCATGTATTCAATTTCTTCCTTCAACATAGCCGCAGCTCTTTTAGACATGTTCTTGAATATTCTTTCATTTACTTCTTCATTTGCACCCTTCATAGCTAAAGCCAAATCTCTTGTATCCACTTCTCTCAACACTTTTTGTATAGACACATCATGCAGCTTCACAATATCTTCAAAGATAAACATTCTCATTCTGACTTCTTCAGCTAAAGTTGGATCAGTCTGTTCAAGCTTTTCAAATATCGTCTTTTCAGTAGATCTATCAACTCTGTTGAGTATGTTCACTAAGCTCTCTACCCCACCAGCTATGGTTTCCTCGCTTGTCATAACTGCAGACAGCTTACTTTCCAAAACACGCTCAATTTCCTGCACCACCTCTGGAGATGCCCGATCTAAAGTCGCTATTCTTTTGGCAATATCAGCTTGCAAATCCGGATCAAGTTCTGCAAGTATTGTAGCTGCTTGATCTGGTTTCAAATGAGCCAGCACAAAAGCAATTGTTTGAGGATTTTCATCTTTTATAAAGCTTATTATCTGCTTGGGATCAGCTTTGCGCAGCTTTTGAAAAGGCGTTGCACGTAAACTTTGCGAAATCCTTTCCATTATTTCCCTTGCTTTTGCAGCACCAACTGCCTTTTCCAATAACTTTTGGGCATAATCTATACCTCCTTTAAGCACGTATCCTCTGGCTTTGTACATTTCAAAAAATTCTTTTACTACCTCATCTATCTGTTTACCAGATATAGTGTCCAAATCAGTAATAATACTAGTTATCCTTTCAATTTCTATATCCGTAAAGCCATATTTAAGCACATTAGCAGATAAATCTGTTCCCAAGCTCATGAGTATTATAGCTACTTTATGTTCACCAGATAAATTATCAGGCATTTTGTTTACTCCTTTAACCAAAGTTTTAATGTGTGTGCTACTTCTTCTGGTTTTTCTTCAGCTATTTTCTTTAAATCTCTTATGCGCTTTTCTGAGTCAGTTGTTTCTACTTCGGGTAAACTTCCCTCATATTCTTTATCTTCATCTGATGCGGCAACTTGCTTTAAGCGCTCCAATTCCAACCTAAGCTCTCGTTCTTTTCGCTTAAGTTTCTTCTTTAACACTACATAAAGGAGCACCATAAGCAATATAACTCCAGCGATAGCTAAAGCAAAATACCACCAAGCAAGTACTTCTTTTTTAGGTTCTTCTTCATAAAACTCAAAAGCCCTACGCCATTCTTCGTCAAACGGCATTGTCTGGACAACTATGCTATCGCCTCGTTCAGGTCTATACCCAATAGCACTGGCTACAACTTGTTCTATAGCGCGTTCGTCAATTTCGCCAGCAGCTTCGTCTATAATAACAGAAGCGAAAATGCGCTTAATTGCCCCAGGTAGCTGTTCCAGAACAGTCACTTCTTCACCTAATTCATAATTCCTTATTTGAGTTTCTTTTTCATATTCTCCTTCTCCCCAGCCAGCGATGGGATACTCGCTGCCCGGCATTTGAGCAGCAGTTCCAGCTACACCGCCTCCTAAACCTATGTTTTCGCCTCTAAATCTTTCTATCTGTTCACTCAGCACTTGACCGGGAAGCACTTCTCTTATAGTAGTTTGCACTTTACTAAAATCCAACTCCACCGATACCATAACCGCACTTCTTCCCGGTCCACATATCGGAGTAAGCAATCTCTTTAAATTGTTTTCCAAACTTTTTTCTACTTTTTTTCTTAACTCATGCTGGTTCATAAATGCGCCGGAAACATTTGTTGGATCAAAAGGCTTTTGTATAATGTCGCTCAAAACATTTCCTTTTGTATCAACAATGTGTATATTTTCTGGCTTCAAACCCTCTACACTGCCTATAAGCAAGCTGCTTATACCTCTTATTTGTTCTGGGTGCAACTGCGCTCCTGGCTTTAATTCTAACAGCACAGATGCAGAAGCCGGTGTCTTTTGCTCTATAAAAACGCTGTCTCTTGGTAAAACCAAATGCACTCTTGCACGCTCCACAGCATCAAGCGCAGCAATAGTACGCTGTAATTCTCCCTGCAACGCACGCTGATAAGTAACATTTTGTTCAAATTCTGTCTGCGCAAATTCTGTTTTGTCAAATAATTCAAAACCAAAGCCAGTGCTTGGCAGAACACCAGCAATGGCAAGTCGTATGCGCAAGTCATAAACCTGATTCTCCGGCACCATGATGGTGCGCCCCTGGTCCGCTACTTTATAATC
>JAJOKN010000074.1:4946-5928 GCA_021129815.1 Desulfotomaculum sp.
TCAGCAGGCGTTATAAGCTGTGACGTTAAGTTGCTGACTTGTAAATCAGTAAATTTGATCATAATAACACTCCTTTCTTTAAAATATAAAATATGATGCATGCAACGTTAAAAGATTAACTTTTTTACCTTCTTCCTATCTCCAAAGCCTTTAACATCATATTTTTAGCAGCATTAAACGCTGTAACATTAGCCTCATATGACCGTGATGCCGTTATCATATCCACTATTTCATTTGCTATATTAATATTGGGATAAGCAACATATCCTCTTTCATCCGCCATAGGGTGCTGTGGTTCGTAAACTATTCTAGGAGGGTTTGGGTCATGTACTATTCCTACAACTTTGACTCCTGCCCCATTAAACAAACTATCAAACTTTTTTTGTGCAGCAAGTGATTTTTTTAAGTTTTCTGCAAACAATGGAACCTGCCTTTGGTAAGGCTTCAAAGAATGGTCTCCTGGACGACCTGCTGTATTCATATTAGCTATGTTGTTAGCAATAATGTTTAATCTCAATCTTTCCGCAGACATGCCTGATGAACTTATAGCAAAAGTATCAAAGTAATTCATCATCATTATTTACCTCCTGAAATTATGTGCTGCCTGGTAGTAAAGTAACCACTTATGAATCTCGCCGTGGCATTATACTTTAATTGAGTAGCAACTAAATTTACCATTTCTTCATCTATGTTAACGTTATTACCACATGGAGTTAAACTGGTATTAGTTACCCTTACTACCTTTGGTCTAACTTCCGATGGACACCTCGCTCCTCCTATATGTCTTTCATCGCTTGTTCTGAGTGGAATTTTGTTAAAAGCAGATTTGAATTGATCTTCAAAAGATACAATGGATTTTTTAAAGCCCGGTGTATTTAAATTGGCTAAGTTGTTTGCAATAACACGCTGCCTTAAAGAAGATGCATCTAGGTGATTTTTAAGCGCCATAAGCCCAACATTATTTATTAAAAACAATGTTAAA
>JAJOKN010000087.1 GCA_021129815.1 Desulfotomaculum sp.
TCAAGAAAAATAGAGGTTAAGCCTTTGATTTCTCACACGTTTTCTTTAGATGAAGCGCTTGAAGCTTATAAATTGCTTGCGGAGAAAAGCCCATCTCTTGGCATTTTGATAAAGTATCCTTCAAGAGAAGATGATAAGCTAAGAGAACGCACAGTGACTTTGGGCACACAAGCCAAAGATTTGAATATAAGTAATAAGAGGCAAGTAACTGTAGGAGTGATTGGAGCAGGAAATTTCACAAACCAAGTGCTGTTGCCTGCTCTTAAAAAGACAGGTGTACGTTTGAAAACAATAGCTAGCAGTACTGGAATCACAGGAGTACACGCAGGAAAGCGCTTTGGTTTTGATAGAGCTACTACTGACATAAAGGAAATAGTGCAAGATGATGAAATCGATGCAGTATTCATAACTACCAGGCATAATACCCACGCAGCTTTTGTGATAGAAGCTTTAAAAGCAGGAAAACATGTCTTTGTGGAAAAGCCGCTTTGCTTAAATAAAGAAGAGTTAGAGCACATAAAGCAAGTTATTTTGCCTGATAAGCAGATTCTTATGGTAGGGTTCAATCGTCGATTTTCTCCCTTGACAAAGAAGATGAAGGAATTGATAAATAGCATGAAAAGTCCCATGATGATGGTCATGATGGTAAATGCTGGTTACATTCCAAAAGATCACTGGGTGCATGACATCGAAGTAGGTGGCGGTCGCATAGTTGGAGAGGCGTGCCATTTTATTGATTTATTGAGATACTTAGCAGGTGATGAGATAGTGGATATAAAAACTAGCATGATGGGAGATGCGCCTGGGATTGAGATAAGGGAAGATAAAGTAACTTTTACATTGTCTTTTGCAGATGGCTCAGTTGGCACGGTACATTACTTTGCAAACGGGCACAAGTCTTTTCCTAAAGAGAGGCTTGAAGTATTTGTTGAAGGCAGAATTTTGGTGCTGGATAACTTTAAATCGCTTATTGGGTATGGCTGGCAAGGATTTAAAAAAATGAAGCTTTTAAGCCAGAACAAAGGACATAGGGAGGGGATAAAGGCTTTTATAGATGCGGTTAGTACGGCAAAAGGTTATCCCATTCCTTTAGAAGAATTGTTTGAAGTTACCAAAGCCAGTTTTGACGTTTTAGAAAAAACTTATTGTTAAAAAATGGGAGAGTATTTACGGAAATGAATTTTCAAAAGATAAAAAACACGATGGAAGAGATAAGACTTTTAGGCATAAGAGGAACTTGTTATAGGATTTTATATGAATTGAAAAACAGGACAGGAATTAAGGAATATTTAGAACCTATTGATAAAGATGCTGTTGATAAGTGGCGCAAAAATCTGTCAAGAGATGTGTGCTTAGAAGAAGTTTGTCTTGAAAATTGGATTAAAAAAACTAAAGCTTTTTTTGTTGACAGTTCACTTGATTATAGGCGATATTTAAAAGAGATAAGAGGGCTAGAAGAGGATAAAATATTAAAAGCTGCACAAAACGCTTCTAAGGGAAAGATAAGAGCGTTTTCAAAGAATTTATATAATTATGGATATCCTAAGAGATGGCATTTAAATCCTATGAGAAATTGCAGTTGGCCAAGAGTGCACTATAGTAAGGTTATGAAATATGAAAGAGAGTGCGGAGATATAAAGCTTGTTTGGGAAGTAAATAGATTTGGCTTTGTCTTTGACTACGTTAGGGCATATCATCTGACAGGCGACTCAGTTTGGTGCAGAGCGTTTTGCAGGGATTTAAAAAGCTGGGAAGAAGAAAATCCTTATCGTCAGGGAGCAAATTGGAGCAGCGGCCAAGAGCTCGCGATAAGAGTGCTTGTGTGGATATTTGCTCTTTTTAATTTTTGCAGGGATAAAGCTTTTAGCGAAGAGGATTTTAAGAGGATAAATGCGCTCATGTACTTACACGGCGAGCACATCTACAACAACATAGATTATGCTTTGAGAGCAGTGCACAACAACCACTTGATAGGTGAGGCGCTTGCGCTGTATGCAATAGGTACTTATTTTCCATGGTTTAAACACTCTCGCAAATGGAAAGAAACAGGAAGGAACCTTTTGGAAAATGAATGTTTAAAGCAGTTTTATCCAGATGGAGGGTATTGTCAAAACTCGCACAACTACCACAGGCTTGCGCTTCACTATTATCTTTGGGGATACAGAATTGCAGAATTAAATAAAGAGCCTTTTTCAAGCGATGTATTGCAAATATTTTGGCGTTCGCTTGAGCTGTTATGTGCTAACATGAACATGCGCAATGGCAGACTTCCAAATTATGGGGCGAATGACGGTGCGCTTTTGAATCCTTGGACGTGCTGCGATTTTTCTGATTTTCGGCCGCTTTTGAGCGCACTTAACTATGCAGTGAATAAAAATAAACTTTTCGTTCAAGGGCCGTGGGAAGAGGAACTGCTTTGGTTTTTTGGGCCTGATGCGCTTTATAGCCCATCTAAAAAACTCATTTTAAAGGATAAAAGCTTTGAGGTCGCAGGGTTACATGTTCTGAGGCAAAGCGGCGATAACTTTTTGGCATTTCGATGCGGTACAATAAGGGATAGATTTGGACAGGCGGACCAGCTGCATTTGGATGTATGGTGGAAGGGGTTGAACATCGCGCAGGATCCAGGATCGTATTTGTATAATGATAAAACTTGGTTTCATGAGTACTTCGTCAGCACTGCTGCGCACAACACTGTGACTGTAAATGATAGAAGTCAAATGCTGCTATACAGAAGGTTTAAGTTTTTATACTGGACTAAAGCAAAGCTTTTAAGTTTTGATGTGGATAAAGCAGGTAAAAAAGAAGTTGCAGGAGAACATTATGGTTATGAAAGAAAAGAGGGAGTGGTTCATAGAAGGAAAGTTAAAGTTGTAAGCGATGATTTATTTTTGGTAACGGATGAAATATACGGAAGAGAAAGAGCATTGAAAAAACATAAGCTTACACTGAACTGGCTTGTTTTGGATTTTGATTACAAAGAAATTGCTTTTGATGAGTGGAAAGGCATAAAACTCAAAACTTCAAAAGGGGATTTCTATATCTTAATTAGCGCAGTTAATAAAGAAGCTAAAAACTTATCCTTTGACTTAGAAATTATAAGAGGAAAAGACGACAGGGATCCAAGGGGATGGATATCTAGATATTATGCCTGCAAAGAGCAATCTCTTTGTTTAAACGCTATTATTTATCAAAAGGAAGCAAAGTTCTTTACTATTTTGGGAAACAAAGATGCGGTGGGAGATTTTTTGAGATCTAAAGAAATTCCTTTATGAAATGAGGATGCTTAAAGTGAACATTTTAGTTATACATCAATATTTTTTGGATAAAGATCAAGGCGGAGGGTCCAGGTTTAACCAGTTTGTCAAGTTTTGGACTGACATGGGGCATGAAGTGACTGTCATAGCAGGGATGGTGCACTATGCTACAGGAGAGAAGCCGAGCAAGTGGAAAGGCAGGCTTATAGTTGAGGAAGATTATGAAGGCGCAAAGGTCATAAGGACTTACGTGTCTGACAAATATAACGTGAGTTTTTTAGGAAGGCTGTTTGGCTATTTTTCTTTTATGCTCTCGTCGCTTCTAGCTATGTTCAAAATAAAGGATAAGCCTGATGTTATAATCGCTACATCTCCACCGCTTTTTACAGGTGTGACGGGTTTTTTGCTGAGCCTTAGGTTTGGATGTGCTTTTGTGTTTGAAGTGAGGGATCTGTGGCCTGAGTCTGCAATTGAACTTGGGATTATAAAAAATAAATTTTTGATAAAAGTATCTTTTTGGCTCGAAAAGGCTATTTATAAGCTAGCTTCTGGAATAAATGTGCTGACACCTGCGTTTAAAGATGCGATAGTAAAAAAGGGTATTTTGCCGCACAAGATTTGGCTTATACCTAATGGTGCAGATTTGGATTTGTTCAGCGAAGAAGATGTGAGAGACATAAGAAAAGAATATGGTTGGGACGATAAATTTGTAGTGCTTTATATCGGAGCTCATGGCGTTGCTAATAATTTAGAACAGCTTATCTTTGCAGCAGAGAAACTTAAAGAAGCTTTGCCTGACGTGTTGTTTGTTTTAATTGGAGATGGTATGGAAAAGCCAAAGCTTGTGAAAATGGTTAAAGAAAAAGGATTGGATAACGTGATGTTTATTCCACCGCAGCCCAAAGAAAGGATTAAGGACTTTGTATATGCTGCTGATGTTGGAATTGCTGTTTTGAAAAGGGTAGATGTATTTAAAACAGTTTATCCAAACAAGGTATTTGATTATATGTGCTGCAAAAAGCCTGTGATTTTGGGGATTGACGGCATAGCTAGAAAGCTGGTAGTTGATGAAGCGAAATGCGGTATTTATTATGAGCCTGAAAATATCGATATGCTGGTAGATGCTGTAAAGATGTATTATAACGATGAAAAACTCAGAAAAGAACACGGCGAAAATGGCTATAGATTTGTAAAGGCTAACTTTGACAGAAAAGTGCTTGCTAAAAAATACATAGATGAAATAAAAGCGATTTTAACGAGACCATAAGCTAAATAAATTACGTTTTAGAGGTGAAGATCTGTGAAGAAAATTTGTGTGCTGGGATTGGGTTACATAGGCCTTCCTACTGCTAGTATATTTGCCAACAATGGTTTTGAAGTCATTGGGGTTGATATAGATCAGTCAGTTGTGAATACCATAAACCAAGGCAATATACATATAAAAGAACCTGGGCTAAATACGATAGTGAGGGCTGCTGTGAATTCTGGAAATTTGATTGCTTCTACAACGCCAAAAGAAGCAGATGTTTTCATAATAGCTGTGCCCACGCCTATAACAGATCAAAAAAAAGCAGATTTGAGCTTTATAAAAAGTGCAGTAAATTCAATCATTCCACATTTGAGGAACGGAAACTTAGTGATACTGGAGTCCACTAGTCCACCAAGGACAACGGTTGATATTGTAGTGCCGCTTTTAGAGAAGAGCGGATTGGAAGTAGGCACAGAAATATACGTAGCGCACTGCCCTGAAAGGGTATTGCCGGGGAATATTTTACATGAATTGATATACAACAACAGAATCATAGGTGGCATAAATGAACAGTCTTCACAAAAAGCTAAAGAGCTTTACGAAAGAATTGTGCAAGGTGACATTGTGATTACAGATGCTACGTCAGCGGAGATGGCAAAGCTGATGGAAAATACTTTTAGAGATGTAAACATTGCGCTGGCAAATGAGTTGTGCAAAATTGCTTATGATATAAAGTTAGATGCTTTGGAAGTTATAAAACTTGCTAACATGCACCCGAGGGTAAATATTCACAGTCCTGGACCAGGTGTAGGAGGGCATTGTTTGGCAGTAGACCCTTGGTTTATAGTTGAAAAGAGCAAATTTGCTGAACTCATAAAGCTAGGTAGAAATATCAACGATAACATGCCAAAGTTTGTAGCTACCCGAGCTTTGCAATTGTTAAAAGATATAGAGGACCCTGTTGTTACAATTTTAGGAGTGGCTTATAAAGGTAATGTAGATGATACGCGAGAAAGCCCTGCAACTAGCGTTATAAAGGAACTAATTGATAATGGTGTGAGTGTAAGAGTTTATGATCCACATGTGAAAAACTATGAGTATGAACTCTTTTCTTTAGAAGAAGCTTTTAGAAGATCTGATTTGGTGCTTGTTCTTGCTGATCACAGCGAGTTTAAGTATTTATCAGCAAGCGAGTTAGGAAAGTTGATGAGAAGAAAAGCAGTTTTTGACACTAAGAATTGTTTGAATCATTTAAAATGGGAAAAGGCAGGATTTTTAGTAGAAGTACTGGGTAAATATAGCAGCAGATGGAACGA
>JAJOKN010000037.1:0-1062 GCA_021129815.1 Desulfotomaculum sp.
AAAAAATAAATCATCAAATAAGCTCCACTATAGTAACACCATCTCCACCTTCTTCTGCTTTTCCTAAGCGAAAAGATTTAATCTCCTTTCGGTTTTTGAGTTGTGCATGCACAGCTTTTTTTAGTGCTCCAGTGCCTTTGCCGTGAATTATAGTTACCTGGTTTAAGTTAGACAGTATGACATCATCTAAATATTTCTCCAGCTCAGCAATAGCTTTTTCAGCTTTCATGCCGCGCAAATCCAGCTGGCTTTTTACTGCTTGTGTCTTTTCTTTCATGAACTTAGAAATAGCGCTTTTCTCTTTTGTCTCCTCTGTTTGTTCGCAAAGCTGAAGCTGCTCCTTAGAAACAGTGACTTTGAGTATTCCTGACTGAACTACTGCTTTGTCACCTGTGAGTTCTAAAACATATCCCTTGCTGTTGTACTCAGGTAGGTAAACCAAATCTCCTTTTTTAATATTTTGAGTTGGTTTTAACGTTGTGCTTTTAACTGAAACAGAAGAAAGTAAGCGTTTTAAGCTTTCACGCGCCGCTCTTATAGCTCTTTCCTGTTCTCTTGTGCTTTGCTTTGAAATATTCTCTTTAAGCTCTTTAATTATCTGCTCGGATGTGCGCTTTGCCTCTCTTATGATAGCAAGTGCTTCTTCTTTTGCTCTGTCAATGATCTGCTGTTTTTTCAACATAAGCTCTCTTTCCAGTTCTTTTAGCTTCTTATTCAACGCCTCATTTTCTATCCGCGCTTTTTCTGCTTGATTTCTTTCCATCTCTGCCATGCGCCTATCTTCTTCTATTTTGCGAAGTAAGTCTTTTATATCCTTTTGCTCTTGTGTCAAAAATTCCTTTGCATCTCGTATAATTTCTTTTGGCAGCCCAAGTTTTTCAGCAATGTCAAAAGCATTGCTGCTGCCTGCGCGTCCAATTATGAGCTCATATGTGGGTTTTAACGTTTGGGTGTCGAAATCCACACATGCATTTTTTGCTCCTTCATGCTCATAAGCAAAGTTTTTAAGCTCTCCATAATGCGTTGTAATAATTGTACATGCTCCAATTTTATATAAATGCT
>JAJOKN010000037.1:1162-5717 GCA_021129815.1 Desulfotomaculum sp.
CCCTTGCCATGAGCACAATAAGCCCTGTGGTTTTTAAACTCACTGTTTTTCCACCTGTATTAGGTCCTGTGATGACCAGCGTTTTAAAATCTTCTCCAATATTCACATCAAGAGGTACCACTTTATCAGGTGGCAGAAGCGGGTGCCGTGCTTTTTTTAAGTTCACCACATTTTCATCAACTATTGCAGGTGATGCAGCATCCAGTTCGATGCTGTAATAAGCCTTGGCAAATACAAAATCTAAATACGCTAAAATCTTTACGTTGTTTTTTAGCTCCTTACATGCTGCTCTGACTAGCTTGCTTAAACTTTTCAGTATGCGATTTATCTCATCTTTTTCTTCTAAAAGCAGCTTTTTAAGCTCATTGTTTATCTCCACCACAGATTCGGGTTCTACAAACAGCGTAGCACCGCTTGCAGAGCGATCGTGAACTATGCCGCGAACTGCACCTTTATATTCCTGCTTTACTGGTATAACATACCTGTCATTTCTAATCGTAACTATTGGTTCTTGCAAACATTTTTGGTATCTTTTGTCTTTTATTATCGCATCAATGGTTTCTTTTATTTTGTTTCGCTTATTTGATATTTGTGTTCTTATTCTCAAAAGTTCGCTGGATGCAGCATCAGCTATTTCTCCGTCAGGCAATATGCATCTCGTTATTTCTCTTTCAATTTCAGGCAGTATGCAAATATCTCTAGCTAATTCAAAGAGCAGCGGACACTCGTCTCGATGCTCATTAAAAAACTGCTTAAATCTTCTAGCAGCATAAAGCATCTTTGCAATATGCATGAGTTCCACTGCTCCTAAAACTATTTCACGCTCTAAGTCAGCAATATGTTTTCTTATATCGTATAACCCATCTGTTTCAACAATCAGGTTTTTGCGTATAAGACTGCACGCTTGTGTTACTTCTTCCTGCAGTTGTTTTATAGTGCTGACAGAATCGAGCGGTTTTAAATTCATTGCAATTTCTTTTGAAACTTCAAAGCTGGTATATGACGCTAGCTTTTTCAGTACTTTATCAAACTCCAATTTTTTTAAGCTCTTTTGCAAAAGTTCATTTTTTAAAGCTGCAGAACTTATATTTCATCACTCCATCTCATCTCTTATACCTCAACAATCCCGAGCATGGCAGAATTTCCACACCGCGCTCTTCAATCTTATCCAGTATCAAGTTCATACCGAGCGAGTCGCTTGCCATATGACCTGCAATTATAACATTTATATGATGCTTTTCAGCTTCTTTGCGGTGTTTTTCTCCAATGTGCATGACCACCACTGTTCCTACACCTGCTTGTGCAAGCTTCTCATAAGCGCGCTCCGAGCCACCTGTTCCGCCAGTCATATCAACAAACACTTTGCCTGCCCTTCTCTTTTTATTGCCTATTATAATAGCAGGTCCAGCATTGTACTTAACAGCCTCGCTGTATTCAGGTTCTTCTTTGAGCAATTTTACTACATCATCCAATGTTTTCGGCTTCTTTTCATCAAACTTTTTTTGCAAATAAGTAGTTACCATATTATCTGCTGGAGTATGAATGCACATAATAGGTATATCCAAAAGCTTTGCAGCATCCACTGCGCGGTTGTGATTTAGCGGCATGAGATTCCGCTTAACTTCGTTTATTCTAGACGACATAATGCCTTCAGCTACATTTATCGGCACGCCGTATCTAAAGAGCATATCCTCCTGCAGGTGCATCACTTCATGCAATGCAGCTAATGCTTTTCCTTCAGGGTGATGCGCTATAATCAAGTCTATTGGCTTTCCTCTTTCTGACAGACGATCAGCGAGCATCACTTCTCCTATTTCCATATCTATCCCTACGAGAATCCGTTTTACTTCTCTATTTTCATCGCCATACAAGATTCTAGTATCGCTATACGGATTTGTGAGTTTTTCCTTGTCATATTCTTTTTTCTGATCTTCTTTTAACTCCTCGTATTCTTTCTGATTTCTCTTCAACAAATCATTTAATTCATCTTCTGTTCGAATATCGTTTTTGCGACCAAGTTCAATAGCCAGTTCATATATCTCTTTTATTTTCATAACAACCAAAATCTCCCTTAGCAAAAAAATATATAATGTACATAAAGCCAACAAGGGTTATTTTATTAAATATCCTTTGTTTTAACAAATTGAGCTTTACAAATAAGCAACAAACAAATTCAAATTCATCAACTTATCCCCTAAAATTCACAAATTGCAGTTCCAAGCCATAGTCATTTCCCTTTAAAAACTGTATCACCTTTTGTAAGTCATCTTTTTTCTTGCCTGACACCCTGAGCTGATCTTCCATTATTTTTGCCTGTACTTTTAACTTCAAGCTTTTAATATCTTTCACTATTTTCTTTGCAGTCTTATCATCAATTCCCTGTTTTATGCTGATATTCTGTCTCACCATCCCACCGCTTGCGCTTTCAACTTTTCCATACTCCAAATTTTTAACTGCAACTTTTCTTCGTATCAGCTTAGACTGCAATATATCAATCACACTTTTTAACTGAAAATCAGAATCTGCTAAAATTTTAACAGTATCTTCTTCTAAAACAACTTCTGCTTTGCTGTTTCTAAAATCATACCTTTGACTGATTTCTTTATTGGTCTGATTAACAGCATTTTTTACCTCCTGCATATCAATTTTTGAAACAACATCAAAGGAGCATTCTTTAGCCAAACATATCACGTCCTTTTCTATTTTTAAATTTTTTCATAATTTCTACCTAAAATACTTAAATTCCTCTAATGTTTAACCGACATTAGTTATAGTGTTTATTTTATTACTAAAAACAAAAAATTAACAAAGGAAAATAACTCATAATGTCTAACTTAAATTACAAAAAATGACAAACAAAGCTTTAGAAATATCAAAAAGGAGGAAAACAGCTTTTGAAAAAAATCTGTTCAAGATGTAAGTATGGATTTGAAATAGTTAGAGGTGACTATAAATGCGAAATTCAAGAAATCAAAATTGCAAAAGAAGACGCTCTTTCGCCAACTAGAAACTGTAAATATTTTGCTTTAAAAGAAGCAATAATAAAAGTAAAAAAACTGCACCCAAATGCTAAAATTCCCCAAAAAGCTACTGATGGCAGTGCAGGTTTTGACTTACACTGCATTGAAGAAAAAACAGTGAATTCTGGAGAACACTGCACGTTGTCTACAGGGCTGGCTTTTGAAATTCCGCAAAACTATGTTATGCTCATATATGCAAGAAGCGGCTATGCTAAAAAATACGGCATAACGCTCAGCAATGCTGTAGGTGTAATCGATTCAGATTACCGCGGTGAAGTTAAAATCTTAATACACAATACAGGTAAAACAAAAGTCACATTTAAGCCCAACGATAGGGTAGCACAGGCTATAATACATAAGCTTCCTGATATTGAAATTATAGAATGCGATGAGCTATCTAAAACCGATAGAGACACAAAAGGCTTTGGGAGCACTGGTCGCTAAAAACCAAAGCATGTATTTTAAGTGAAAGGAAAAATTTACTATGAAAATTTCCAGTTTAGAGCACAAACCAACTTTGCCCAGTATGACGAGCAAAACACCTGCTAAAAAAAGTGACTTTGCTGCTCATCTTTATGAATCAAAGTTAAAACAGCACAAAACTCAAATTTTAAAAATGCTTGATAAAATACAGTACGCTGCAAATAAACTAAAGCTTCAAATTACTGAGCAATCTTTAAATGAATATATAAGCTTAGTAAAAGAATACCTTTCTTTTGTGCTAAAAGAAAATTATTCATTAAAACGAGAAAGGAGCATTGATTACAGCAAGATATACCTAAGAGTTGAAATAATAGACAAAGAGTTAGAACAGTTAAAAAATGATTTTTTCAATAATCAAAAAGAAACGATTGACTTAAGTGCAGCGATAGATAAAATAACTGGATTATTAATCGATATATATAAATAATTTGTTAGACAAAAAGGCTTA
The DNA here is from genome assembly GCA_021129815.1 of Desulfotomaculum sp. Lineage (GTDB taxonomy): Bacteria > Bacillota > Desulfotomaculia > Desulfotomaculales > Desulfohalotomaculaceae > JAJOKN01. The sequence continues at coordinate 5,114 of JAJOKN010000037.1, forward strand.
CATCAAAAAACTTGACATAAGCCCTGTTAATTTAGAAATTTTCTCTTTATTTAGTTTCAAATTAACTGTGCACACCTAATACTATTTTATTAAAGTCACTGGTATATCCACATTTGCAATAACCTTTGCAGAAACGCTTCCTAAGAACAAGCCTTTAAGTTTTGACAATCCCCTCGTTCCCATTACGATTCTGTCAAAATTACCTTGCTTAACAGTATCAATTATAACTTTTGCTACATCACCCGATTCCACAAAAACAGTTTCAACTGGTACTCCTTCTTTTTCAAAAAGCTTTTTTACTTCTTCTAAATTTTCTTTAGCCTTTTCCTTATACAAATCTATAAGTTCTCTAACATTGAGAGGTACGCTGCTGAGGTGATAAGCATCTGCAACATTAGAAACAGTTATAACAGTTACTTGCATATTTTTGTGATCTTTAGCCATATTCAAAACATATTTTACAGCGTTTTCAGAAGACTCAGATCCGTCAAAAGGCACCAATACTTTCATACAAAACATCTCCCTTCTAAACATGCTTACTCGTGAAGATTATAACATACTATGAATATTTTTTCTAGCTCAATTTCACAAAATTTTCTAACCC
>JAJOKN010000116.1:0-1269 GCA_021129815.1 Desulfotomaculum sp.
CACCAATGTCGCTTACCAACTGCTTTTCCATATTTTCTAAGGCTTCTTCAGGAGTGTTTTTACCCATCTGTACTGACTGTATTGCTTTATAAAATATAGAGCTGTAACTTACGAAATCAGGATGATTAGGTAAAAATGTTGTATAGTCAATCATATAAGTAACTCCGCTCAAAAATGGGTCATTTTGCACCAGCTCATGTTGCACTCCGCTTTTAGTAATAGGCAGGTGACTTGTTTCAATATTTTTTGCTTGAAACTCAGGAGCTGCCACTATCTCCAACAAACGAAATACCAATTCAGGATGCTCAGTTTGTGAAGACACAGTATATACAAAAGGATGTGATAGCGTTATAGGCTTTCCACCTTTTGTCGCTGCTGGGACTAATGTAAAATCAAAATTCTCCATAATCTCGTCAAAATCCGCGCCTTGCAATATATAATTGTATACATTCCATATACCACCGTACCAGAACAGCGCCTTGCCATCTATCATCATTTGGTGTACATGCTTCCACTCCATCATAGTCATTCCTTCAGGTGTAACCTTGTGTGTCTGAGTTAAATCGTGCAAATATTTCAAGGTCTTCAAAATTGCAGGTTTATCAAAAACAAGCTTATCCTGCTCAGCATCATAAAGCTGTGCACCAAAATTCTTAGCCATCATGTGAAACTCATTTCCATCAGTAGGTCTATGCAGTATTCCCCATTCCACTATACCTTTAGCTATTGCTTCTTTCGCTATTTCAGTCATGTCATCTATTGTGAATTCGCCTCTTTTGATTTTCTCAGGTAAAGCTTCGATCTCTTCTTTACTCCAACCCAATTTCTCAAGCTTATCCACACGCACAAATATAGGCCTTACCTCTAGATCCAACGGTGCACCCCAAATTTGACCATTCCAGGTAACTGATTCCCACAACACAGGAAACATATCTTTATAAGCTTCTGAATCTTTTAAGAAATCAAGTGGCATGATATACCCACCATCTGCCAGCCAGGCTATGTTAGGGTGTCCTACTGCGTAAATATCCGGCTCTTTTCCTGCTTTAAATGCAAGCTTAAATTGGCGATAATAATCCGCCCAACCGCCTTCAAATATGTTGGTTTCAACCCTTACCTCAATGTTTTTACCTTCTGCTTTGAGCTCTTCATTTAGTTTTTCAGCAGCTTCTACCAAGTTATCAACGCGCCTAGTTTCTGCACCAGCAGTCTGTGCTCTAATTACGACTATTTCTTTTTCTGTCTGAGGTGATACAGCTTCTTGTTTAG
>JAJOKN010000116.1:1369-5507 GCA_021129815.1 Desulfotomaculum sp.
TAGCTCCACAAGCACTCAACAAAACTACTAAACTAGTTAGCACAACAAAAAAGACAACGAACTTTTTATTAAACACTTTTTCACCTTCCTTAAACTTTATTTTCTTATCTAGGTATGTATATTATAAAACAACATTGTTAAATTAATGTTAAATGTATCTTAAAAATACGTTAAAAAAATAATATTCTTAAAAATAAATAAGTTTTTTAAGAAAAATAAGCTTTTATCAACCTTTAGACTTAAAAACCAAAGCTGCTAAAAAACTAAAAATTATAGCAGCAGAAACCCCTGCACTTGTTACTTCAAAAATGCCTGTCATAATCCCGATTAAGCCCGTTTTCTCAACCTCACTCATCGCACCCTGTACCAATGCATGTCCAAAACTAGTGATAGGTACTCCAGCACCAGCTCCTGCAAAATCAATCAGCGAATCATATAAACCAAGACCTTCCAAAACAGCTCCAGATACTACTAAAATACTCATGGTATGAGCAGGTGTAAGTTTACCTATATCTAATAACAACTGGCCAATAACGCAAAAGTCAAATTGCCATACAAAAAAAATCAAAAAACGCTCGATCTAACACACAAATAAATCCTCCTGATACATACAAAAGCACGTAAACAATTAGATAAAACAGGGCGTTTGGTTCATGTTTTTGTGCAAAAGATTTATATCGCTGTTGTGATGTAATTCTATCTCCAATTATGCTGTACACTAAATTTCACACCTCTTTGTTTTTGTTATTTTGACTGTTAATAGTATTGTAAAAATTTAATATTTCTATACCAAGTTTTACATTTAGCTCTTGCTATCCAACAGTTGTTTTTTTGGCTTTATGCGTTTTAATCCAAACTCTATTCCCATCTGTCCTTATAACTATCGCTCCATCAATATCTGTCCTATATACCTTTGAGTTTAACTCTTCCAATGCATTCAAAAGCTCAGTTGCCGGGTGATTAAATTTGTTATATTTTCCTACTGAAATTACCGATATTTCTGGGGAAGTTCGCTTTAAAAACTCATAGTCAAAAAATTTACTGCCATGATGCGGCACTTTCAACACAGTACAATCCAAATCTTCGTACATTTGAAATAGCTGTTGTTGTGCGTACTCTTCAATATCTCCTGTGAACAAAAAGCTGCATTTTTTATAATTCAACTTTACTACCAATGAATTGTCGTTTAAGTTTACCTGTGGTTGATCCGGCCATAGTATTCTTATATCAACGCTTTCATCGAGTTTTATAACATCTCCTGCCAAAGCGTAACTTATGGGTATATCTTTTTCCTTTATTTTTTCCAGTAAATTTATGTAATCCTTATCTATGCTGCTTAAATTCAAATCGCCTATAGGCGATACCATAACCTTTTCCACCCTCATCCTTTCAATTATGCTCGCTGCACCGCCTGAATGATCTTCATGTGGATGAGTTATCATTAGTACATTTAACTCATTTACCCCATAATACCGCAAATAAGGCAGCACTACTCTGCTGCCTACGCCTACTTCCCCTGCTAGCTCTCCTTCCTTTCCTCCTGCATCTATCAGCATGTTTTTGCCGTTTGGAGTTTGAATCAATATTGCATCTCCTTGACCTACATCTATAAAATGCACTGCAAGGATTTCTCTATCTCCAAACTTTAAAATGCAAATAAAAACCAAAACTACAACTGCGCTTGAAAGCAAAAGCTTATAAGCTGCTTTTTTATAATGCTTAAGTTCAATCTCTTTGACTTTTTTAACTAATGCAGGTAAAAGCATTAAAAATCCATAAAAGCCAATTACAAAATACCAAGGGATAGGTTTTAAAAACACCGCTGCAAAAGGCAGACTCGATAACCAATCCACTGTCAAAAGCATCAGATCTATAAGTGCACTGGTAGTTATATTTATAAAACTAGCTACAGATAAGAAAAAAACTCCAACTAACACACTTACACCAGTTAACAACATGATCGCTGAAATCAAAGGAGCAAGCGTTATGTTTGCAATAAACCCTACAAGGGAGATCATGTTAAAGTGATACATGACAAGCGGCGCAGCTGTTATTTCAGCAATTATAGGCACAGCTACTGCTAACCGCACTTTTCGTGGTAAATTGCTCAACAATTTTTCTGCAAGCGGAGTTAAATGCAGTATCCCAAAAGTCACAGCAAAAGACAGTTGAAAACCCGGCTCCCAAAGAGCATGTGGCCAGATGAATAAAACTACTGCTGCTGCAATAGCCATAGCAGTAGGCCAATCCCGCTCTCTATCCAACTGCCTTGCCCACAAAAACGCAATTCCCATAACAGCAGCTCTCATGACGGAATGCGTAAATCCTGTCATCGCTGCGTAAAATATCAATAAAAAGCTTCCCAAAGGTGCTTCCAGCGCTCTCGGTAACTTAAGAACGTAAAACAGCCCTAAAAAACCTGCTAGCACTAGTCCTACGTGAAACCCAGAAACACAGAGTATATGTATCAAACTAGCTATAAAAAAATCATGAGACATTTCATCTGTTATCAGTCCTCTTTCCCCAAAAAGCATTCCTTGCATAAGCCCTGCATGCTCTTTGGGAAGTGTGTTAAATAATACTTCTATAAATTTTTGTTTTAAATCATAAGCAAGCGATTTTATAAAGCTCACATCAGCAGTGCTGATTTTTTCAATGTTGTTCTCATCCCATACATACATAACTACAAAAATTCCACGCCGCTCAAGCCACTTTTTATAGTTAAACTGTCCGGGATTTCCTGGTTCTTCTACTTCTCTTAGTATCCCTGATACGCTTACCACATCTCCATATTCAAAAACCTCTTCTGTATTATAAACAGTCACACGCACTCTTCCGCTTATAGCTTGTTCCTTGCCTTCTACCTCAATCCTCTTTGCTTCTAAAAGATAAAATACTTTATCGTTTCTTATATCTGCATCTTCAATGATTACCCCTACAAGCTCTACCCTGCTATCTACGTATTTTGTAAGCAGAGTTTTATATTTCTCCACTGCCATCAGCATAACCAGCGTTCCCAACAAAAAGCACAGCGTTGCTATTAAAACAGACACAAAAAAATGCTGTCTTTTAGAAAACAACAAAAAAAACGCTGTAAACGACAGCAAAGCGGTAAAAAACAAAAACGCATTTTTTGCTGAAACAGGCAAAAAGCTCCCTGCACAAACACCTGCTATAAAAAATAAACACAACCACAACAGCGGCCTTTGCATGCTTCTATCAACCTTATCAATATATTGTTATCAAGTTTTTAATTGAGTCAAACTTCTTTTCACCGATTCCTGAAACATTTTTTATTTCTTCTATCGATTTAAACCCGCCACTTTGCGTCCTGTATTCAATTATCCTTTTTGCTAGCGCCGGACCAATTCCAGGTAAGGTTTCTAACTCTGAAGTGGACGCTGTGTTTATATTGATCTTTTGGTTTACAGATACGACAGAAGGAGAAGTGGTAAAGGAGCGGCTAGTTCGCGCATAAGTAGGAACACAAGCAGTATTTAAACTGTTTTCAGTATGTGTCGGTTTTTTATTGTCTATCACCTCATCAATAGCCTCTACCTTAGTAGGCACGTATATAAACTGCGCATCAGTCAAATGCGCTGCGAGGTTTATAGCGTGCAAGTCTGCATTAGCAGCTGGTATAGCGAGTTCCACCGCGTCAATTACCCTTGAATTTGGCTCTAGGTAATAAACTCCCGGTGCTTCAACTGCACCGCTTACATGCACTGCTATCTCCCTCTTGTGCTCATCCTTAATATCCTTATTTAACTCATTTTCTTTTGACAAAACCCTTGTGCTTTCCAACTCAACTCCTGACCCTGTTCCCAAAATCAGTTCCCCATTTTCAGACAATGCATTGTGCTTACCATAATAATAACCCGCTCCAAAGAGCAACACTGTTAAAACAACAATTAAAACTATTTGCTCTTTGCGTTCTAAATTCAACATTTAAAGGCACCTCTCAATCCAATTACAGAAGGGTTGCATCCTTAAAAAAATAAAAAGAATATTTTTATTTCTAACTTAAAATCTTACATCATTGTTATTGTTTTTTGCAATTACTTTAATTCTTTAAAAAATTGCATTTAAAAGCGCTATTATGCAAAACACCAACATAAAATGCTCATTATTGAATTTT
>JAJOKN010000108.1:0-234 GCA_021129815.1 Desulfotomaculum sp.
CTTTTAACTTGTATATGCATTAGGCAGAGACCTAAAGGAACGCCAGAAGGTTTATGCTGCTATTGGTCCTTTTTGGGATGGCAATGAGGTATGGCTTATAACAGCAGGAGGTGCGACTTTTACAGCATTTCCTATAACTTATAACTTATGCGGTAATGTTTAGCTCTCTGTACGCAGGATTGTTGCTTCTTTTGTTCTGTCTTATCATTCGCGGTATAGCGGTTGAATGTTAAT
>JAJOKN010000108.1:244-5404 GCA_021129815.1 Desulfotomaculum sp.
TTTTGCACTGTGGTTAAGGTATTTGGATTGGGGATAAATAATCTGCTGGACATAAGAGAATATAGATCAAGTATAACAAAATTATAGAGAAACTCATAAACGAACAGATGCTGATAATAGGTGTGGACAAAAATTTGTTTGAAATATTGGTTTGAATTATAAAGCGTATCAGTTGGAATTTTTATATAACTAACATGGCAATTATGCTTACAATTGCTGAATAAATCAGCACAGGTATGAAATTTCGCCGAATTATTATACCTTCTCTACCTATCAAACCTACCACAGCGCATGCAGCTACTACATTGTGAACGCATATCATATTTCCTATAGCTCCGCCTACATTTTGCAGCGCAAGTACTATTGCAGGAGGTAAGTTTACTTGCTGCGCAACTTCGTACTGAAAAGCAGCAAATAAAATATTGGATACAGTATTTGAACCTGACATAAATGCACCGAGCACGCCTATAAGAGGTGAGGCTAAAATCCATGCTTCACCTGCTATGCGTGATGCTGCGGTTGACATGATTATCATCATGCTGTCTATGCCTTTTAAGTTTATTTCTGACTGCACCATAACTTGTACCATTGCTACTGCAAAGAACAGGGCTATTGCAGCGCCTGTCAGCTGTTTTGCGGTGCCTATCCATGCAGTCTTTACTTTTGATATTGGCATTTTATATATCAATATCATGATTAAAGCTACTAGCATAAATGGAATGGTGCCAGGCAAATATAAATACGGCAGAGAATAATTTATGCCTGTACCCAGTATATTTGTCCATTCTATTTTTTGATTTAGCAAAAACTCTTTTATGTTCAAGTGTGGAATTCTAGTCGCTATCAATATCAAAGCAATCAATACATAAGGAATCCACGCTTTCCATACAGGCATGTCTGTGTTTTTTTCTTCTGATATTATTTCGTTGCTTTTCCAATAATCAGGCCAAGAATTTTTTGGGATTAAGTCCCAGTTGGATTTTGGTATTAAAATTTTGTATTTTGTTGCAGAGATGATTATTATCAAGCCTATTATGCTGCCAAGGAGAGAAGGAAATTCAGGACCAAGCAGTAGCGCTGTGGTGACATAAGGTACGGTAAATGCAAGCCCAGAAAAAACAGCAAATGGAATAATTTCAGCTATATGTTTAAACCTTTGTTCTTTTTTGCCAAAGTAAATTATTAACATACAGAGCCCAATTAAAGGCACTAGGGTCCCTGGTATGAAATGGAATAGAGCTGACCATACGCTTACTTCGTGGATAAATGAAAGCCATGCATCATGTCCATATTGATCGGAATAAATATCCTGCATAACTGCGCTTATGCCGCCAATTATAGGCGTACCTACCGCGCCAAAGCTTACAGACGTGCTGTCCATCACTAAAGTAATCATCACAGCAGCAAGTGGAGGGAAGCCAAGCCCTACCAAAAGTGGTGCAGCAAGAGCTGCAGGAGTTCCGAAACCTGCTGCACCTTCGATGAATGAAACGAACATCCAACCTATTATGATTAGCTGAACTCTTTTATCATTTGATATATGTGAAAAACCGCGGTTTATAGCAGTCATAGCTCCGCTTGTTTTCATGGTGTTTAAAATCAGCACGGCGCCGAATATTATTATCAAAATATTGAAAGCTGATAAAAAACCATATATAGTAGAAGCGAGTATGTGATTGACTTCGACATACCATATAAAATAAGCAATTACAACTGATATAAGCCAAGCAAAAGGCATAACTTTCTTAGCTGGCAATGAAAAAACAGCCATCATTATTATTGTAAATAGAATTGGAATGCTAGCCACAAAGGCTAAAAGATAGAGGCTGTCCAAAGTTATCATCTCCTAAAAAGTTCTTAACAAAATTTATTATACAATATATTTAATAGTTAAACTCATATTAATAGAATTTTTAACATTAACATTTCTTTAACAAGGAAAAATATTTTTTTTGCAGAATAAGTATAAAAAACAAAGGAATTTTTATTTATTTAAATACATTGAGGTGATATACTATGAAATTTGAAGTTGAGGGGAAGACACTTAAAGTTACAGGATCAGGCAAGTTTTATGCAAAACTCGGTACAATGATAGCATATAAAGGCGATTTTAGGTTTGAAAAAGATATTTTTGGGCCAGGAGAACACCAAGGTGGTTTGGGAGGTTTAATAGGCAAAGTTGCAAAACAAGCTATAAGAGCTGTTACAGGAGAAAAGCTGCATTTGATGCGTGTTGAGGGAGAGGGCGAGTGCTATATAGCAGATGAAGCATGTAATATTCATGTAATAGAACTTGAGCCTTCTGGTATATGGAAGGAAGTGTATGTTGAGTCTTCAGAAGTGCTTGCGTTGACGGATAAGTGTAATATTGATGTGGTTATGCTAAAAACTGGAGCGTTAGGTAGTCGCGGTTTATTTATGACTAAAATATCTTATGGAGGCGAAAAATCAATTGTTGCTATAAAAACCAAAGGAGAACCCATTACTTTAAAAGCTCCGTGTGTGGTTGACCCAGATGCGTTGCTTGCATGGACTGGAAAAGAACCGCGTGTTGTAGCAGATGTGACTTTTAAAACTCTTATAGGAAAGTCATCAGGTGAAACTTTTAAGCTGTCTTTTGAAGAACAGGATCAGACGGTCATAGTGCAGCCGGCAGAAAGAGTTTATTTAGCTCAAAGCTAATTATAAAGTTAACGAAAGGAGATAAAGTGTATGGAAGCTTTAATAGCTGGCGTAATACTTTTGTTTCTTATAATGCCTGTAGCAATTGTATTGCATTTTTTAGCAGCAATTGGATTTTACAAGCTAGCCAAAAGAGGAGGAATTTCTTCAGCATGGCTTGCTTTTATACCGATAGCGCAGTATTATACTTGGGGAAAACTTATAAAAGATCAAAAATTTGTTAGAGAAATTTATGCCTTTCCTTTTGTGTTTTTATTAGCTATAATTATATTAACAGTAGCTGCGGTTATGTTAGTAACAAGCGCACCGCTTTTAGCTAATATTATTAATTTAGCTTCTTTAGTTATAATGTTTTTTTGCCTTTATTTGCTTTATGATAAATATGCTCACGAAAAAACAATTAAATATACTGTAATTAGCATACTAACTCTCGGCATAGCTGCACCTATAATTATATTTATGATGAGGAATAACAGCGCGACAACAAGTGAGAATCTTGACACCTAATTTAAAAGCCTGTAAAATTAGTACAAGCAGAAAAAGAGGTACTTAGTGCTGTGTTTCACAGCTTGTTATATATTGTTTTTTGTTTATTGAAGGCTGGAAGTTTATTAATGTTAGCAAGCTTTATTGTTGGGATGAAGCAGCTGTTTATTGTGATGATGTATAAGTTTTTATATTGATTGGTTAAAGCTTGTTGATGTTTTGACCAGCAATATTGAGCAACTTTAAATGCTTTGGCTAGCGTTGGCTTGTGTTTATTTTGAAAAAAGCTTCTTTGAATTTTTTAAGAATTTTTAATTTGTTTTTGAGTTCTTTTTCTGCCGAGATGTTTCTCGGCGTTTTTTGTTTGTAGTTGTGATTTTTTGTTACAAGGCAAATTAAAGCGATTTTATGGGAGGTGCAAGAACACTTGGATATACAGTTGATATTATTCGTTGTTGTTGCTTTGTTATTAGGCTTTGCGGTTGGATATTTTTTGCGAAAACATTTAGCTGAGGCGAAGATCGCTTCTGCAGAAGCAGAGGCTGAAAAGATAATAAAAACAGCTGTTGAACAAGCTGAAGCTAAAAAAAGAGAAGCAATGCTGGAAGCAAAGGAAGAGGCACTGAGATTTCGCAATGAGGCAGAAAGGGAATATAAAGAGCAAAGGAATGAGTTGCAGAAGATAGAGCGCAGGTTGCTGCAAAAAGAAGAAAACTTAGATCGCAAGATAGAAATGAATGAGAAAAAAGAAGAGAGTCTGCGCTTAAAAGAACAGGAAATAGAAAAGCTCAAACTTGAAACAGAAGAAGTTTTAAACCAGCAAAAAGCAGAACTAGAACGAATATCAGGTATGACTTCTGAAGAAGCAAAGCAAACGTTAATTGAAAGCATAAAGCAAGAAGTGCAGCGCGATGCTGCATTGTTAGTGAAAGAGATAGAGCAAAAAGCTAAAGAAGAGGGCGAAAGAAGAGCGAGAGATATAATTACTTTAGCGATTCAGCGCTGTGCAGCGGATCACGTTGCAGATGTTACTGTAGCAGTTGTGCCGTTGCCAAATGATGATATGAAGGGCAGAATAATTGGAAGAGAAGGGCGCAATATTCGTTCTTTTGAAACATTTACTGGAGTTGATTTAATTATAGATGATACTCCTGAGGCTGTTTTAGTGTCTAGTTTTGATCCCATTCGTCGTGAGGTAGCTCGTATTGCACTTGAAAAGTTGATTATAGATGGGCGCATTCACCCAGGAAGAATTGAAGAAATGGTAGAAAAAGCAAGGAAAGAAGTTGATATTCAAATTCGAGAGACAGGGGAACAAGCCACTTTTGAAACAGGCGTACATGGATTGCATCCAGAGCTCATAAAGCTTTTAGGAAAGCTCAAATTTCGCGCAAGTTATGGACAAAATGTGTTAAAGCATTCTATAGAAGTTTCACATTTAGCGGGATTAATGGCATCTGAATTAGGGATTGATAATAAAGTAGCTAAACGCGCAGGATTACTTCATGATATTGGAAAAGCTGCAGATCATGAGGTGGAAGGCTCTCATGTTGCTATTGGGGTGGATTTGTGTAAAAAATATAACGAAAGCCCTGAAGTGATTCACGCTGTGGCTGCTCATCATGGGGATGAAGAACCTAAAACAATTGAAGCAGTATTAGTACAAGCTGCAGATGCGATTTCTGCTGCAAGGGCGGGAGCGAGAAGAGAAACGCTGGAGTCATATATCAAGAGGTTGCAAAAGCTTGAAGAAATAGCTAATTCATTTGAGGGGGTAGAAAAGGCTTTTGCAATTCAAGCTGGCAGGGAAGTTCGTATAATGGTGAAACCTGAGCAAGTAGATGATTTAGGGGCTGTTAAGATTGCGCGTGAAATTGCTAAAAAAATTGAGGAAGGTTTGGAATATCCTGGGCAAATAAAAGTGGTCATTATTCGCGAAACTCGTGCAGTAGATTATGCTAAATAATTTTTTAGAAGAAGAACAAGTAAAAA
>JAJOKN010000131.1 GCA_021129815.1 Desulfotomaculum sp.
ACCTGCTCAAAGCGCCTGTCCATATCTTCTCTCATTATATCTTGACTGCGTCTTAAACCGTCAATTTGAACTTGCATCTGTTCAAACCGCACGTCTTGATTCTGCTTCAAAGCATCAATTTGGGACTGCATTTTATCAAACCGCGCATCAAAGTATTTAGCGTTAGGAAATATGCCCGCTATTAGCGCCTGAACAGTTTGCATTTCGCTTGAGTGAATTGATTGTCCCCGTCCAAGTGAGGTATCGGCTTCATTTTTAGTTTTACCGGCATCTATATTTTGCAAGTCCGCATTTAAAACCTTATTATCTTTTTTGTTTACTTCTCTTTCACTTTGTTTTTCATCCACATCCATCCCTCCTCCTCACATAGACATTTAACTTCTAATCATCCTTTCAAGAGATAAAAGCGCTTTTTTGCGTATTTCTTCGCTCACCTGAACTCTCGGCTGCAGGTCTTCAAGGCATTTTTTCAATTTATGTAAATTAATTTTCTTCATATCAACACACAAAAGCTTTTCATGAACTATGTAAAACTTCTTATCAGGGTTTTGTTTTCTAAACTGATGCAGTATTCCTTCCTCCGTAGCTATTAAAAACTCACTTGCACTGCTTTCTTTTGCAAACCTAAGCATTCCTGAAGTGCTAGCCACACAATCTGCCATCTCAATCACTTCCGGCCTGCACTCAGGGTGCACCAAAAGTTTGGCATCTGGATGCTTCTTCTTTGCTGCCTTTACATCTTCTGCTGTCAAATTATCATGAACATAGCAGTAGCCATCCCAAAGTTCTATGTCCCTATCTGCTTTTAAAGATGCATAGCTTCCCAAATTCCTGTCAGGCACAAAAAGTATTTTGCGTTCTTTTGGAACGCTTTCCACTACCTTTACAACATTTGCTGATGTACAGCAAATATCGCTTTCTGCCTTTACTTCAGCAGATGAGTTTACATAAGTAACCACTGTTACATCCTGCATCTCTTTCTTCTTTGCGATAAGCGCTTCTCTAGTTACCATATCAGCCATCGGACAGCCTGCAGTTACATCAGGTATAAGCACAGTTTTATCTGGAGATAGAATAGCAGCGCTCTCTGCCATAAAATGAACTCCGCAAAACACTATAACTTTTTTGTCAGTTTTAGCAGCGGTGCGTGAAAGCTCCAGCGAATCTCCTACATAATCAGCTATGTCCTGTATCTCAGGTCGTTGATAGTAGTGAGAAAGTATCAGCGCACATCGCTCATCTTTTAATCTCAATATTTCTTCTCTGAGCTTTTGAATTTCATCATTTTGCTCATACACTAAAAATTCAACCCCTTTTTACCTCTGTAACTTTGTTATTTTCATCTACCATCACAACTATCGGCTGATGCTCTTTTGCTTCCTCCTCGCTCATAAGCGCATAAGAAATTATTATCACTTTGTCGCCCGGCAGCGCTAATCTCGCCGCTGCGCCGTTTAAACACACAACGCCAGATTCAGCTTCTCCACAAATCACATATGTGTCAAAGCGGCTGCCATTATTTAAATTCACCACCTGCACACGCTCATTTGGCAAAATGTTAGCTGCCTTTAGCAGCGATTCATCTATAGTGATGCTTCCTGTGTAATTTAAGTTTGCTTCTGTCACCGTAGCTCTATGGATTTTGCTTTTAAACATGTTCAAAAGCATTTGATAGCTCTCCTCGCTTCTACATATTAAAAGTTTAAGTCAAAATTATATTAACCGTTACACTTTTCTCATTTCTCAACCCCAAGTATAACATTATCTATCAACCTTGCCTTTCCAATCCTCACTGCAAGCGCTAGCACTGCCGCGCCCTTAACTTCATCCAAAGGCTTTAAATCTGGATAAGAGTAAATCTCTACATACTCTACTTTAGCAAGCGGCTCGCACAAAAGCTCATCTCTTGCTATATCGCAAAGCTTCTCTGCACTCCGCTCTCCTTCTTCCCATGCTTTTTTCGCTTTTAAAAGAGATCTATAAAGCACCGCTGCAGCTTTTCTCTCATCGGGATTCAAATAAGCATTTCTAGAGCTCATCGCAAGCCCATCTGCTTCGCGCATCGTTTTCACAGGCACAATTTCAACGTCTAGATTTAAATCTCGCACCATCCTTTTTATCACCAAAAGCTGCTGAATATCTTTTTCTCCAAAATACGCATAATCTGGCTTCACTATATTAAATAACTTTAACACCACTGTAGTTACTCCTGTAAAATGACCGGGGCGTCTAATTCCACATAGCTTTTTAGTCAGGTCTTCCCCTACTTCTACTTTAGTATTAAAGCCCTCAGGGTAAATTTCCTTGTCTTCCGGCACAAACAACACATCTACTCCCGCCTGCTCTGCAAGTTCAGCATCGCGCTCTAAATCTTTTGGATAACTTTTAAAATCCTCATTTGCACCAAACTGCATAGGGTTCACATAAATACTGACTACCGTTACATCGCACTGTTCTTTTGAACACTTCATAAGCGCCAAGTGCCCCTTGTGAAAATACCCCATGGTGGGCACAAAACCTATTGTTTTGTCAGCTTCTTTTACATTTTTTATGAAATTTTTAACCTCTGCTACTGTTTTCAGTATGAGCATAGCAAGTGCTTAAAAACTCCTTTAAAAATCATACTTCTTTACTTGGTTTTATATTATATCACACAAGCCTGGCACTGCAAAAAAACAAAAAAATCATTTAAAAACTGCACTATAAACTGCTCAATTTGAAAAAAACAATATTCCACATAAATACCATCGCAACAGGTACTGCCACAGAAATCAAAAGTACCGCATACCTCACATTTTTATGTGTATGCGGTACTTTCTTGCGCACACATCCTAAAAGTTTTTAGCTAGAAAAAAACAGGATTTATTACCTTTCTTATTTCTTCTCCTGTCAATCCCTGCAATAATTTTACGCCGTCATGAAAACCTATAAAATCTTTTTAATCATACGAACAGCCTGTGTTTTAGCCAAGTTTCCGGCTAACTGCCTTACAGTTTTTTTATCAACCAACACTGCATTCGGTATTAAATCAGCGAGCGGACAGCACACAAAAGCTCTCTCATGCATTCTTGGATGCGGAAGCACAATCTCCTTCGTCTCTATGGTTAGATCCCCATACAGCAGGATATCTATATCTATGGTTCTAGGCCCAAACCGTATGGTTCTTTTCCTTTTGAGCTTTTTTTCTATATCTTGAAAAAAATTCAGCAAATCAAATGGTGACAGGCTTGTGCTTGCTTCCAACACAGTGTTTACAAAATCTTCTTGTTCAACATAATCTACAGGAGCGCTTATGTACAACGGTGCAGTTCTTAGAACATCAATCTCTTTATGTTCATCTATCATTTCAATTGCTTTGAATATGTTTTGAATTTTGTATCCCAAATTGCTGCCAAGTCCTACATAAACGCAAAAGCTTTTTTTATCCGTCATCCCTTTTTATTATTTCCCCTTCAATTATCTTAACGTCACTTTCGTCAAAATCCCCTAAAATCTCTGAAAGCTTTGTTTTAGCTTTTAGTCGTATATCAGGGTTTTTGTAGATATACATTCCCACATAAGAAATAGCTGCCAGCAGCACCCCTAAATCATCAGTAAATCCCGCCATCGGTATCAAGTCAGGAATCACATCCACAGGCAGTATGAAGTAACCCAGCGCACCTAAGATAATGCCTTTTACTTTGTTCGGTACATTGGGATCTTTTAGCGTATAATACAACAAAAGAACTGCGTATATAACTTTAGTGCCTGCCTTTTTTGCCACTTTGAGTAGCTTCTCTGCAAGCTTTTTATCGCTGTATTCATTTTCATATTTACTCATGTCTTTTCCATCAAAGTTGTTCAAGCTTATCACCTCTTTTCATCTTTTTACCTCTTCAACTCTTAACCTTTGCTACCAAATTTTTTATACACTCTATCACTCTATTTTGATCTTCTTTTGTCAGATTTGATCCAGAAGGAAGGCAGAGTCCTTTCTTAAACAAATAATCCGACACGCTGAAATCTTCTTGATGAGGATAATAATCACACTCTTCAAAAAGCGGCTGTGCATGCATAGGTTTCCACACAGGGCGAGCTTCTATGTTTTCATCTGCTAGTGCGTTTATTATATCAGCTGCACTTATTCCACACAAATTTTCATCAACAGTAAGAGCAGTGAGCCAGCGCGTGGCTCTGCCGTAGTGAGCCTCTGGCATAAACTCAAAACCCTCTACATCAGAAAACGCCTCGACATATCTGTTAAATACAGTCCTTCGTGCATTTATCCTATCTTCCAGCACTCTAAGCTGCGCTCTTCCTATCCCTGCTAAAATATTGCTCATCCTGTAGTTATATCCCATTTTGCTGTGCTGATAGTGCAGCGCTCTGTCTCTCGCTTGGGCTGCTAAAAACCGCGCTCTTGCAATCGCTTCTTCATCATCTGACACCAGCATTCCACCGCCAGAAGTGGTTATTATTTTATTCCCGTTAAATGAATAAATCCCAAACTTTCCAAGCGTACCGCTTGCCCTGCCTTTGTAAGTGGCTCCCAGTGATTCTGCTGCATCTTCTATTACCGGTACATAAAACTCCGAACATATATTAAGTATTTCGTCCATATCAGCACTCTGCCCATATAAATTAACTACAATTACTGCCTTTGGAAGCTTGTTCTTCTTCTTTGCATCTAAAAAAGCTTTTTTTAGCGCTTCTTTAGACATATTCCATGATTCCGGCTCAGAATCTATAAATACCGGTTTCGCCCCTTGATATAAAATCGGATTTGCACTTGCTACAAATGTAAGTGTAGAACAAAAAACGCTATCTCCTCTCCCTACATTCAGCAAGCGCAGCGCTAGGTGTATAGCAGCTGTACCTGAGCTTAACGCAACAGCAGCTTTTGTTTTTACATAATTTGCCAATTCCTGCTCAAATGCATCTACATTTGGCCCAAGCGGTGCGACCCAATTTTCATCAAAAGCTCTGGCAATAAATTCTTTTTCCATTCCGCTCATGTGCGGCGGTGATAGATAAATGCGCTTTTTTAATATACTTCCCACTTAAGTTAACGCTCCTTTGCTGCTACACAGCTTCCAATCTTCAGCTTTTTTGTTTAAAAAAGCCGAGATCTAGTTAGCCGGCAACTTCTTAATCACCGCTCCAGCATCTCATAATCCTTCTTACCTATGAACACTACTACAGCTTTTTTGAGATTTTCTTTGTCCTTCAAGCCTCTTTGCTGAATGTATTTTTTAAGCTGCTCTCTGCCTCTTTGTATAACTTCATCCAGCTTGTCTCTTTCGCTCTCTTTTAAATACTTAAGCTCTATCGCCCATTCGTATTTTATATCAGGTGCTCTTAGGTCTTTCTCTAGGTATATGTCTATATATCCCTCT
>JAJOKN010000028.1 GCA_021129815.1 Desulfotomaculum sp.
ATAAACTCACTCTCCTTTCAAAATTTTTTAATTAATGTAAATTCGTTAAATCATTAATAAAAAGTGAAACATAACTATCATAGCAAACTGAATCCTTGAAGCCAAGACTGGGTCAAATAACTCCATAAACTCACTCTCCTTTCAAAATTTTTTAATTAATGTAAATTCGTTAAATCATTTATGAATATTTAATATTCTACTTGATTCGATATTTTCCTTGTAAAAATTACAATAAAGTAAAAAACTCAATAAAAAACTTAAAATAATATGCTCAAGAAGTACCTAAAGTTGTAAAACTAATTAAAAAATGCCAATGTATATATTATACATAATACACAAAAAATACTTGCATTTAATAAAAAATTTTTATACCGTAACTTAATTAAACTTTATTTCTAATTTGCTTCCAGACATATCCGTAGCAGGCGTTACTGACAAATAGCATGGAATACGGTTTTTGAGTTCTTCAACATGGCTTATAATTCCTATCATCATGTTTCTTGCTTTAAGCCGTTCTAACGCATTCATAGCAGTTTCGAGCAAGTCTCTATCCAGCGTCCCAAATCCTTCGTCCAAAAAGAAAAATTCTAAAGGATACCTGCCTTTTAGTTGTATCTGCTCTGACAATGCAAGCGCAAGTGCAAGAGATGTTAAAAATACCTCTCCACCAGAAAGTGAGTGCACAGGCCTCAATGCTCCGCCATTAGCATTGTCTCGCATTATAAAGCCGCCACTGCTGTCAATTTCCACTGCATATCTATAATGAGTGAGCTCTCCTAAGTGTTTTGATGCATTTATCGCTATATGTTTAAGCCTCTCCCCTGCTACAAACTCGACAAATCTATTGGCATAAAATAACTCGTCCAATATCTTAAGTTTAGATATAATCTCTTCCAACTCTTTTTTTTGCTTATCGAGCTCAAGCCATCTTTTTCTTTTTCTCTTTATATCATTTATCCTATCTTCCAGCACATGTACATCCTTTTTCACTTTTTCAAATTCCTTTTCAACTCTTTCTTTTTCCACAACAAAACTATTCCACTCTTCTTCTGAAATGCTATCCTGCCCCAGTCTTTTTGTAAGCTCACTTATTGCTTTCTCATTTAAAATATTATTTTTTTCAAACTTATCGATCACCCTCTCAAGGTAAGCTCTTTGTTGATCATCTATAAGTGCTCTTTCTACCTCATCTTTGGTTTTAAATCCATGTTCTTCAAGTTTAGCTTTTAGTTCTCTTCTTGCATTCTCAAATCTCTCGTTTACCTGTTCACACCTTGCCTTAACTGTAAAATATTCGTTTTTGATATTTTCTGCTTTTTCTCTAGCCTCCTCAAAGCGTTTCTCTGCAATTTTAAATTCGTCATCTATGCCTTTAATTTTTAGCTCTATTTCCCTTTTAAGCTCAAAAATATCTCTGCCACCTGTAACCTCATCTAGCCTAACTTTTAGCTCTTTAAACCGTTCGCTATACGCCTTGCCTTCTTCTTCAACCCTTCCTAATTTAACTAAAGCATCGCTTTTTATTTTTTTACACTGCTCCAATTTTTTATTAACGCTATCCAACTCAAGCAAAATATTATCCCGCTTTTTTTGCCACTGTTCTACCTCTTTGAGGTTTTTATTTAAAAACTCATTTTCCCTTTCTATCTCAGTTCCGCTAAAACCCTTGCACATATCCTCAAACAACTTTTGCTTTTGCTTAATATCAGCCTTCAACATTTCAATCTTGGTACAGAGCTTTTTGCTCTCTTCCAGCAGCATTTTCTTCTGTCCTTCAAACTTCGACTTCTCGCTAGTTATGTTGTTCAAGCCTTTAAGCGCCTGCTGCATATCTTCCTCTAACGCTTTCAAACACTCTTTGCTCTTACACAGCTGTTCTTCATTGTTTGATCTTGCTATATTGGGATGTTCAAGGGAACCGCACACAGGGCAAGGCATTCCTGATTTGAGATCTTGCGCTAAAACAAAAGCCAGGTTCTTTCGCTCTAAGTTCAAAATTTCTTTCTCAATCAATGTTATTTCTTCTTCTAACACTCTTTTATGATTATCCAGCTGCTTTTCCTCTTCAATCAATTCATCTATTTTGACTTGAATTTCATTTATTTCAAGCTCCTGTCTTTGAAGTTCGCTTTCTCTTTCCTTGAGTTGGCGATTTAAACTTTTAAGCTCCTGCCATATCTGAAGCCCTTTTTGCATTTTCTCAATCTCATCTGGTGCAACATATTTTTCATTTATTATTTTTATAACTCTGTTCTTTTCCAGTTCAAGTTCTTTCTGCTGTTTTGAAAGCTTATGTATATCACTCTCTAACTTGTTTCTTTGATTTTGAAGTTCTTTATATCTCTTCCTGTAATTTTCTAACTTTTCTTTTACTTCATCACAGCGAAGTTTATCCTTGATTGCACCTTCAATTTCAGACAGCTTAATTTCCAAAACTTTAGACTCTTCCTTTTTATGCTTGTAGCGTTGATAGACTTCTTTCCTATGTTCAACTTCCTTTTCTGCAATTTTTTTCTTTTTCTCTAGTTCGAACAAACTTTTACGCAAGCTTACTAGCTCCTCTTCTTCTAACTGTTCCCTCTTCAAGAACGGATAGACCTGCTGTGCGGCTTCCGCCAGCTTAAGCTTTTCTCTATACGATAAAATTTGCTCTTGTTTTTTGTCCAGCTCTTTTTTCTTTTCCAATTCGTTTTCTAAATCCCTTTGAATCTGCCGCACTTGCTTCAGTTTCTCATATCTTTCATTGTTCTGCCTGTACTTGAGTTCCAACTTTTCACTCAATATTTTTGTTTCAGCTAACTCATTTTCCATTTGCTTTATACTTTCCAAAGATACATCGCCAAGTTCTTGCTGTCTGTTCTCAACTATATCGAATTCTTGTTCTCTTTCATTTAGTTTTTTGCGCACCTTTTCTAACAGCTCTTCGCCATATCTCTCTAAACCAAAAATGCGCTGAAGCATAAGCCTTCTGTCTGTTCCTTTAAGCATCAAAAACTCAGCAAACTTGCCCTGAGGAAGCACTACAGCACGTGTAAAGTCATCAAAATTAAGTCCCAGTAACTCTACAACTTTGCTGTTCATATCAGAATTCTTCTCTGCTATCACTTCGCTTATGCTACCTGTCTTTTCAACAAGCCTGCAACTCGCAAGGCTAGTTTTGTTATTCTTATCCTTTTTATAAACTCGTTCAGCTACAAAAACGCGCTCCCCTATCGAAAAAACAAACTTTACATGCACCTTATTTTCATTTTGGTTGATAATACCCTGTATACCATGCTTGGCTCGTTCTACTTTACCATATAGTGCTAAAGTAACAGCATCCAGTATAGTTGATTTGCCACTGCCAGTAGGTCCAAATATCCCAAATACTCCTGCTTTGCAAAGCTTAGTAAAATCCACATGCTGTTCTTCTTGAAAACTGTGCAAACCTGATAAACTCAAAAACAAAGGTCTCATAATATAATCCCATTCCCCTTTTAGTGCTCAAATTACAAAAAAGCACCCTTCCAAAAAGGGTGCTTTCAAAAATGACAAAGTTAGCTTTTCTTCAATATTTCATCTATCGCTTCAGAAATAGTTTGAACTGAAAGTCCTCCATGAAAGCGCGGCTCGTTATTTATAACAACAAGCGGTGGATTAAATCTTCCCATAAGCTTTTTGACTTCAGGATATGGAGTTAAATCATCTTTCAGCAAATCAACAAAGCCTACCGATACATTATCCCCATATTTTTGTGTCAACTGTGATGCAAATTCTTCAAAGTCTTCACGCGCACTTCTTTGAGAACCGCAACCGGCTCCCGGACTAGGTCTTCAGCCACCAGAAAATACAGGAATATCTCCTCCAAAAACCATTACTGATACTTTTTCACTCATCTTTAAAGACCTCCTGAGTTAGATTCGTGTTTTTTTTAAATACCTTTAACTTTTGTGTAACTATTATACACTAATATTGTTACACTAACAAGGTATGTTATTTGTTCTTGTTATGATATAATTAATTATATCAAAGCTTTTGAATGAGAGGTCAGTCATAAAGTATGTACATTATATTATTGGGGTTTATAGTTATATTTTATTTAATAATATCTTATATAAATTTTTCAAAGCTTAAATTTCTAGAAAATTATCAACTCCTTCTAAACATCGATAAAGCTTTAGAACAGCTGTGCTATCATTCTTTGTTTTTAGTTGTTTTAGGTGGAGTTCTATTTTTAGTTGTATTTAAGGTGTCATTACACATAAGAACAGTTGAACCAAAACACCAGTTCTCAAGCAAGTTAATTAAACCCATGTATTTTTGCATATTAGCTGGTACAGCCGCATCATGCTTGGCTCTTTTTTGCTCGCTATTTTACTTAAGTGGATTTGCAAGCTACTTGCAAAGACCAGACCCTTGGAGCAAAGAAGAATTATATCAAATAGCTGTCCACGAAGCAGGCCATATTTTAATTCGTGAAATAGAATTTCCAAATTCAACTGTTAAAGCTCAAATTATCCCTACAAAGGATATTATAAAATCAAAATCCTGGTTTGAACAGTCCCTGCCTGCTGGCTTTGTTTCAGGCACAAGAGTTTCGCGAATCAACACATCTTTGCAAATCGAAAAAAGCATACGCATATACCTTGCAGGACTCGCTGCAGAAGAGTTGATATTTGGCAAAAATCAAGTTTCCACGAGCTCCGTAGATGACTTAAATAAAGTCCAAGAATTAGTTATAAAGCTTTGTAACAGCGGTCTATCACCGTTGGGACCAGTTACATGGGACGTGATGAGTGATGAAGAAAGATTCAACTTATACAACAGTATAGTCAATGAACAGTATAAAACAGTAATGAATATATTAAAAAACAACAAAGACGTGCTGCTAAAATTAGCAGATGAACTCGCTGCTAAAGGGACTCTGACAAGACAGCAAATTAGGGACATAGTGAATTAATTGTTCTCTTTTAATTCTTCTCTGCTAAGCTCACCCGGCACAACCACCTTTTCCCCAGGTTTAACTAAGCCAAGCTGCTCCCTAGCTATGCGCTCTACATACTCTTCAGATTTAATTAGTTTTAAATCGCGCTTAAGTTCCGCATTTTTAGCTTTAAGCTCTCCTATTTCTTTTTCTAGCTCAGATACGCTGTGCTTCATGTTGTTCAAATCGCTTATTTTTTCTCCCAGCGAAAACAAAAAGCACCCAAAAACAAATATTAATACCAGTATCGATAAATTCAATTTAAACTTCATCTTTGGCATCAAAAATCTAAACCTTACCTTTTTCCTTTTTTTCATTGGAATTATATTGTCGTGATTTTCACTAGCAGATATCAATTTTTACCCCTCCCT
>JAJOKN010000025.1:0-2589 GCA_021129815.1 Desulfotomaculum sp.
AATATTAAATTAACAAATTTTAAAATTACATTTGAACAAGCTTAATATCTCCTCCAGCAGCCATTTTATCTTTGCGTATAGCAAGAGCACCAATTATTCCATCTATTGAAACAGCAAACTCCACTGCCCGTTTTAAATCAGAAGAACTCTTAACTAAATTTGCAGCAGCTGTAGCAACTGCATCAGCCAATATAGCTGAATGAGAAAGCACAACAACCGCATCAGCATTTCCAAAACTAATTGAATGTCCTACTGTGCCAGATGATGTGCAAATTCCAAGCGGTGATTGTTTTGGGTTTATTTCCAGCGCTATGCGCTGGCTAAACGGCGAATCCGCAGCAAATACAGCTACACGCCTTAATTTATTGGTAAATATATATATATCACCGCCATTTTCAACTATTACTTCTTTTGATCTTTGTATCAAATATTTTCCAATATATTGTGAAAAAGCTCCCGCCACTGCAGCCATCGGTCCAACCCCTGCAGCTTTTGCTGCTAAAGCCATATCTCTTGCTATAGAAGGCGCGCTTTCCGCCACTTCGCATGGTTCAAAACTTTTTGCAAACTGCTCAGCTTTTTTAATATACTTCTCTAGTTCAAGTCTCAATTCTATCAACATATCCCTTGTACTTAAAATTAAATTTTCATTAAAGCTCTCAGGCGTTACAGCTATATCCAGATCTGTCTCTTTTACTGCCAATTGAAAGTGCACCAGATCCTTTGAACAGTGAAGCAGTCTATATGTCCTCTCCACGTACTTCAATCAAAGCAAACCTCCATTGCTTTAACTGGACATACCTTTACACACTGCTGACAAACTATACATTTGCTACTATCAAACACAACCTGCATTTCAGGTCGTTTTAAGTACAGCGCACCTGTAGGACAAGCTGTGGTACAAACCCCGCAGCTCGTACAACTCTCTTTATTGTGTACTACATGCTCATCTAACATTTGCACTTTTATATTCTGTTCATTCAAAAAAGCTATACCTCTGTCATAGTTTTTACCCGTAATTTCAAGCACCATAGTTCCTTCTTTAGCAGGGTTAATCCGTGCTTTTATTATATTCACAATCAAATCAAAATCTTTTACCAAGTGGTATATAATAGGCTTGCCTGATGTTTCTTCCCCAAATCGCAAAATTATTTTTCTAGAAACCATAACATATATCCCTTTCTTGATTTTTCTAAAGTTAAGTTTTTATCTTTTAGAAAAATATTTTCTTTGATTTGTAAATTTTAACCACACTTATAAAAAACAGCTTTTCTTTACTTTTTTAGTTGCTCTTGCCTTTAATCTTTTAGCCTCTTAATCTTTTAACTATAATATATGCTTTTATATTCCATTCATTTCTTCCCTTTATCATCTAAAAAATTGACGACAATTCCATCATTTGCATTTGGCAGCTTCTGAACAGGCTTTGTCAACTCAAATTTACCAAGTTTTATCCATTCTTTTAACTTAGATGCAATCTCCACTGCCATGGGATAACTGGAAAGCGGTGCCGTTTTTACACGCTTTCCTAAAACTTCAATCTCACCTTTCTTCAATTCTGCATAGCTCACTACGCCTAAGCCCTTGCTGTTAAAATTTGGATATTCATCGCTGTAATCCACAACAGGTGCAAACAGTTCTTCATCGCTTTTAGCAGCCCACTCCATAACTTCTTCATTCAATATCGGAATAGGTACACCAATTCCAACCGCCATTGTACACCCATATCCCAAAAAACTACACCCTCTTATATATCGCGCATCCATCTGCTTTAAATCTCCTATAACCGCAATGGTTCCCCCACTTGGATGCAGTTCCTGTCCTTTATTATCCTTCAACATCGATGGAAAGTGCTGAGTTCCATGCCATGCTACGTAGCCAATCCCTCCACCTAAAAATATGCGAGTACCAATTCCAATAGTCATAAAATAAGGATCTTTCAAAAGCGGACTCAGTTGGCCTGATGTGCTGTAGTGTGCATTTTCAAGATTAGGCTTTAACATTCCCATATATGTATATATAGTTTTGTTGCTCAAATTTACTGCACAGTTATAATTTTGATATGCATTTCTTGGATTAAATAAAAAAGCTTCATTTATGCTGTCCAAAGTTATTGTAGTTTTTATCTCTTTTCGTGGATAACAATCCGTACCATAAGAATAAGCTCTTAGCAACACAGGTTTTCTCCTGACTAGATCTTCAATTACATGACCACCGCCGTAAGAAAACTTGCCAGGGTGATTTGTGTTTAGCGGGTCACCTTCTTTAGGTTCTGTTGCTCCGATATAAGCATCAACTGCAGCTATACCTGTATAAGCAGGCACATCATTTAACCACACCTTGCTCATCCTAATTCTAGGATTCGAATGCCCAAAGTTCAAAAAAGCACCTGAAGAACACATTGGCCCAAAAGTACCTGTAGTAACCACATCAATTTCTTGAGTTGCTTTTTTTATTCCTTTATCCTTAACTATTGAAACCACTTCTTCTGCCGTTACTACTACCACTTTGCCGCTTTTTATTTTTTCATTTATTTCGTCATAAGTTCTGCTTATGCTCATAAAAAATATCCCCCTGCTCAATTTATTA
>JAJOKN010000025.1:2689-3748 GCA_021129815.1 Desulfotomaculum sp.
TATAAAAAAGCCACTTAAAAAATATTTGTCAAATTTAAATATAATGTTATAATTTTGCTTTGTAAAGTTTATAAAAGGTGTGAGCAAGCAAATGAAAAACAAAAGCAATATATTCAAATGGGTGCTAAGCGAAACAGTAAGAGCAATCGCAGATTACAAAATGATTGAAAACGGCGACCATGTAGCAGTCGGTATCTCAGGTGGAAAAGATAGTCTAGCACTTTTACATGTTCTGGCACACTATCAAAAATACTATCCTTACAATTTCAAAATCCAACCTATACATGTAGGAATGGGATTTGAAACAGATATAACAAGCATAAAAGATTGGTGTAAAGAACTAGGATTTGCTTTACATGTGCAGTCAACAGATATTGGTCGTATTGTCTTTGAAGAAAAAAAAGAAAAAAGCCCTTGTTCTCTGTGTTCTAATTTGAGAAGAGGCGCGCTGAATACTGCTGCAATGAAGCTTAAGTGCAATAAAGTGGCTTTAGCTCACCATTTAGATGATGCAATTGAAACTTTTTTTCTGAGTTTGATATACAGCGCACAGCTTAAGACATTTGCACCGCTTACATATCTTGACCGCACAAAACTGACCATAATACGTCCATTTATATATTTACATGAAAAAGACATAATAAAACTTTCTAAAAAATTAAGCTTGCCTGTTATAACAAACCCCTGTCCAGCAAATCAAAAAACCAAAAGAGAAGAGATGAAAAATTTAATAAAAGAGCTTTCTAAAAAATATCCAAATTTAAAAGAAAACTTTGTGACTGCTTTAAAAAACTTCAATGCTAAAAACCTATGGCCTTCTCCATGCCGCTAATTTTGCCACTTAAGCTTTCAAATTGCTCCCTGTTGTTTATTAGAATTTTATAATAACAAACAAGAAAACGATTGCTATATGTCACAATATCGACTGTATTTTAATAATATAAAGTTAAAGTCCAGCTGCGCACAAAATTAAGAACAAAATCCTCATCAAACTCATTTCAAAAGCTGGTCAATCTGGCCAGCCAATTTATTTTATTTTTACGAAATGATAGCGTAGGA
>JAJOKN010000025.1:3758-4967 GCA_021129815.1 Desulfotomaculum sp.
AACGTTATGATGAATCGAATATTAAAAAAATTCTTTGACTTGAAAGTTATAAAACGCTTTAGAGTATATAGGAAAAAAATTGATTAGTTATATACTTTAACAATATTATAAAAAGCATCTCTTTCTACCGGAAGTTTGCCTGACTGTATAATCAAATCGATAAGCTCTTTTTTGCTGAGAGCTTGCTTTGCGTTCGCACCAGCAGCATGCGATATTTTTTCCTCCACCACAGTACCGTGAATATCGTCAACTCCAAAATGCAGCGCAATTTGCACAAGCTTTACCCCCATATTGATCCAATAAGCTTTTATATGTTTAAAGTTATCAAGCAAAAGCCTGGATACAGCAAGCATCTTCAAATCATCGCAACCAGTAGTAGCATAATCTCTTCCAATGTTAAGCCCAGTATTTTTAGGTTGAAAAGCTAAAGGAATAAATGCCATAAAACCACCTGTTTCATCCTGCAGCTCTCTAAGCTTAAGCATGTGATCCACTCGCTCTTCAATAGTTTCTACATGTCCATATAATATCGTAGCATTTGTAGGAATGCCAAGTTCATGAGCTGTTCTGTGAACTTCAAGCCACCTATCAGCGCTGATTTTCTCTGGACAAACTGCCTTCCTTACCCTTTGGCTGAAAACCTCTGCTCCTCCACCAGGAAGGTAACTGAGCCCTGCGTCCTTTAAAACTTTCAACACTTCATAAACACTGATACCGTGCTTTGCTGCTAGGTAATCCACTTCAACCGCCGTGAGTGCTTTTATCGTCACATCAGGCATGATTTCACGCAATTTCTTTATAATTTCAACAAAATAATTCAAGTCCAGCTCAGGATTTAACCCCCCAACGATGTGAAGTTCACATACATTCATTTCCTTTGCTTCAAGAGCTTTTTTTATAACTTCATCGCAAGACAACATATAGGCTCCATCATCGCCTTTTGACTTTGCAAACGCACAAAAACTGCATCTGTTGATGCAGATATTGGTATGAGTAATGTGCCTGTTAACAACGAAATACACCTTTTTGTTGTGAATTTTCTCTTTTACCATATTTGCCAAAAAAGCAATGCTGGGTAAATCTGAGCTGGAAAGCAAATAAATCGCATCATCTTTATTGAGTCGTTCACCACACTGCACTTTATCTGCAATTTTCAATATGTTTTTATCTTCTATGATCATACTCTACCCCACTAAAAAGCTCACTACA
>JAJOKN010000026.1 GCA_021129815.1 Desulfotomaculum sp.
TTTAAAACTCACCTGACAAGTTGAATATTCAATTCCACCAAACAAAAAGATACACTTGCCGCATAGTATATTCTAGCAAGTGTATATTAAAAAACAGTTAAGTTAATGTTTAGTTAATATTAAATTAATGTTAAATTTTAACATACTTTCTGTTTTTTAAACTTACCCTGATCGCAGCTGAAGTTTTAGCTCAATTATAGCATCTCTTATCTGAGCCGCCTGTTCAAACTCAAGCTCCTTTGCAGCTTGCCTCATTTCTTTTTCCATTGCAGCGATCAACCTTTTAATTTCCTTCTTGCTCATCTTTTTGCTCTTTTTGTTAACCACATATTTTTCGGAAATCTCTGCTACTTTAGTGGCTTCAATGACATCTCGCACGGCTTTGCGCACAGTTTTTGGAGTTATATTGTGTTTTTTGTTATATGCTATCTGTTTTTTGCGTCTGCGCTCTGTTTCATCTATCGCTTTTTTCATTGAATTGGTAATTCTATCTGCATACATTATTACTTTTCCATTTGCGTTGCGCGCTGCCCGTCCTATGGTCTGTATGAGGGATCGCTCGCTGCGCAAATACCCTTCCTTATCTGCATCAAATATCGCCACCAAACTCACCTCTGGCAAATCCAACCCCTCTCTCAAGAGGTTGATTCCCACCAGCACATCAAACTCGCCGAGCCTTAAGTCCCTCAATATTTCCATTCGCTCAATTGTATTTATATCAGAATGCATATATCTAGCCTTTACACCTGCATCCAACAGGTACTCTGTCAAATCCTCAGCCATTTTCTTTGTAAGCGTTGTTACGAGCACTCGCTCGTCTCGCTCAATTCTCAAATGAATTTCCTTTAGCAAGTCATCTATCTGACCTTTAGTAGGCTTCACTACTATCTCTGGATCTACAAGCCCAGTAGGCCTTATTATCTGCTCCACTATTTGCTGGCTGTGTTCTAGTTCATAAGCTCCTGGAGTTGCAGATACATAAATTCTTTGCTTTACCTTCTCATCAAACTCTTCAAATTTGAGCGGGCGGTTATCCAGCGCAGATGGCAGCCTAAAACCATGCTCAATGAGGCTCATCTTGCGCGATCTATCCCCCTCATACATGCCTCCAATTTGAGGAATAGCAATATGTGACTCATCAATTATCATAAAAAAATCATCAGGAAAAAAATCCAGCAGCGTATAAGGAGGCTGTCCAGGCAGTCTTCCAGTCAAGTGCCTGCTGTAATTTTCAATGCCGCTGCAGTATCCCATCTCTCTCATCATCTCTAAGTCATAATTAGTGCGCTGCAGCAGCCGTTGAGCTTCTAATAACTTGCCTTTACTTTCTAACTCTTTTACTCGCTCTTCTAGCTCTTTCTCAATGGACTCAATAGCTCGCTCCAGTTTTTCTCTGGACGTAGCAAAGTGACTTGCCGGGAATATAGACACATGGGAGCGCTGTCCTAAAATCTCACCAGTTAAAGGATTTATCTCAAGTATTCTCTCAATTTCATCTCCAAACATTTCTATTCTAATAGCTTTATCGGTATCTGCTGCAGGCACTATTTCTATAATATCTCCCCGAACCCTAAACGTACCCCTCTTATATTCCATATCATTTCTTTCATATTGGATATCCACAAGCTTTCGAAGTATCGCATCCCTATCATAAACATTGCCGCTGCGAAGTGAAAGCACGAGATTTTTATATTCCTCAGGATTTCCAAGTCCATAGATGCATGACACGCTAGCTACAATTATCACATCTCGGCGTTCAAACAGCGCGCACGTCGCAGAGTGTCTCAATTTATCTATTTCTTCATTTATGCTGCTGTCCTTTTCTATGTATGTATCAGTATGCGGTATATAGGCTTCTGGCTGGTAATAATCATAATAGCTCACAAAATACTCCACAGCATTTTCTGGGAAAAATTCCTTAAACTCACTGCACAGCTGCGCAGCCAGTGTCTTGTTTGGTGCAAGCACAAGCACCGGACGGTTGACTCTTGCAATTACATTAGCCATTGTATAAGTTTTCCCTGAACCAGTCACTCCAAGCAACGTCTGGTGCTTGTAACCTTTATTCAAGCCTTCAACTAACTTTTCAATAGCTTGTGGTTGATCACCAGTAGGTTGATAATCAGAACGCAATTTAAACATAAAACTTAAAGAACACCCCTATAAAACTATCAAAGCATTAATTAATTGTTTTATACAACATACTATCATAAGTGCATCTACACATACATAAATTTTATAACAAATATAAAAAACTTCGCAAACAAACACAACAATCAGCCCGAATTGCTAAAAATGATAACGATAGCACGCAGAGACTGGCAAAAAGCCGTAGAACAGCTAAACTACTGCGATGATGATATGTTGGAATATACAATCTACAAGATACACGTACAAGAAAGGGGTTACATGGCGTTGCTAACGCAAGCTCGCAAACAAAAACTCACATCCTGGTAAATCACATCAGCTCACTTCGTTCATTATTTTTTTGTACTCATCCCGTATTTTCTTAAAGTCTTCCCACACAAGCTTTTTTTTGGAAGGATCTCTCAAAAGCGCTGCAGGATGATAAGTAGGCATAATTTTAATGCCGCTTTTGCTCTCCATCCATTTGCCTCTAAGCTTAGTGATCAACGCATCTGGTCTTATCAAATTCTTAAGCGCCGTACTTCCCAATAACACTACAATTCGCGGTCTAATTATCTCCAACTGCCGCCACAACCACGGCAAACAAGCTGCTGCTTCTTTGCGATTTGGTACTCTATTTCCCGGCGGGCGGCACTTAACAATATTTGCTATGTAAATCTTTTCTCTGTTAATTTCAGCAGCTTCCAATACTTTATTTAAAAGCTGCCCCGCTGCTCCTACAAAAGGAATTCCTTGCAAATCCTCATCTCTTCCTGGTCCTTCACCTATCAACATAAGCTTAGCTTTTTCGTTGCCACATCCAAAAACTATATTTGTCCTGCCGTGAGCTAAATCACACTTTTTACAGCCCTGAATTTCTCTCTTGAGTTGCTCTAAATTCATTGTTCATATTTCGCTCCTTTTTCCAGCCACCTTTTCAAAATGCTAGAACTAGAAAGCTGAACATACGCATCCTCATAACCCTCTGGCACTGGCAATATGCCGAAGTGTTCATCTATATCCTTTGTAACCTGTGCTCTTTTATGCTTTTTATCTAAGTCACTAATGAACGATATTTCAAAAGAACTATAATGCTTTATCAAGTGCTCCAATTCAGTTTTATTGTTAACTTGTATATCATTTACAGACAAAATAATATCGCCTGAACGAATGCCAGCTCTAAAAGCAGGAGTATCCTCAAGTACATCCAAAGCTTTCACCCCAACCCTAGGAGGCACATATATAGGTTTGTTCAATAATTCAATTTTTCTACTTATATAAATAATTGCTTCATGCCCCAAAAATGAAAACATCGCCGCTAATATCCCAAAAATAAACAAATATTCCGACAATATGGCCAACAACAGCAAAATTACACTATACCCGAACAGATAAAAAGCAGATAATTTGGTTTTCTGCACTGGTTTTCTGGAAAATGCCATATCGCCATAGCCCAACGCAGCTACTACAGGTATCAGCCCTAACAGCAACATCTCAGGATCTACATCCACAGCTGGCTGAAATATCGGCCACCAATCAGGCATTTTTAACATTTCAGCTGCTTTTGCAATATCGCTTTCAAGTATTATCAACACTGCCAGCGGAATAGGCCAAAAACGCTGTAACAAAAATCCCCCCACTAATTTATTTTCACCCGCAGTTATATAACTTGACCTTGTTTGTAAGTCAGAATTCCCCTTATCATATCCAATTTTGGCATAAATTGGCACTGCATTTGCATGCCCGTTATAATAAATCAAAATACTCTCAACCAAGTGCAGTATGGCAACCAGCGCGAGTATTTGCGAAACTTCAATTGGAGGCCAGCCAAACAACAGGTTTGTAAGCGACAAGATGCCGCCCGCATATGCAAAACAAATGAAACGCGGATTTATAATCATAAGAAGCAGTGCAAGCGGCCATATATAAATCAAGCCCATACCAGACAAGGTAAGACCTAGAAATATCATTATAAAACTGCCGATAAAACCGCCAACCACTCCATAGCCAGTAGCTTGCAATGTTGTTGATAGCCACCTACTTATGCTAGTCTTAAAAAGCTGTTCTTTAAATTTTGACATGCGCATGTATTGAAACGCAACAAACCCCATTATCACCCAAAAAATAGGATTAGCAAACACAAAGAGTAACTGAATTGAAATCGCCACCAATATTTCTATAACAGGAAACATAAACACACCCACTAATTTAAATTTTAGTTTTAATTATTTCAATCGCTTTACTTAGCTGTAAATCCTCAGCTGAATCCAGAGGTTGTTCTACATAAACATCTGGGCTAATTCCTTTCTCATTTATGTCATATCCATCAGGAGTTAAATAACGAGCAGTAGTCAGCTTAAGGCCCGCGCCATCATCAAGCTGAAAGACAGTCTGCACCAACCCTTTTCCAAAAGTATTAGTGCCAACTAATATTCCTCTTTTGTTATCCTTTATAGCACCAGCCAATATCTCCGCAGCGCTTATAGTGCGTTCGTTTTGCACTACCACTAATGGGACATCAATAGCAGGCGGCTCAGCCCAGTAAGTTTCATCCTTACCTAGTTTATGATCTATATGCACTATTGCTCCTTCAGATAAAAACTCATCTGCAACTTCTATAACTGATAAAAGCTCTCCCCCTGGGTTATTCCTTAAATCCAAAATTATAGCTTTTGCTCCCTGTTCAAGTAAATCGTTTAAAGTATTTCT
Organism: Desulfotomaculum sp.; assembly: GCA_021129815.1. GTDB lineage: Bacteria > Bacillota > Desulfotomaculia > Desulfotomaculales > Desulfohalotomaculaceae > JAJOKN01. The sequence goes on from JAJOKN010000026.1 coordinate 4,837, forward strand.
TATTTCCCCAGGTGTATTTACGTTGAATTTCATAAGTGCTATGTAACCTATATCTTCTCCTTCAATCATATGCCCATCAACAGAAGGCACTTTTATTTCTTCACGT
>JAJOKN010000089.1 GCA_021129815.1 Desulfotomaculum sp.
TATATTGCTTTTGGGTTTTCCTGCTTTTAATTTCGACATTTTTTATTTTCGATCTGCCCATGGACTTGGCAAAAATAAACTTTGATACATTCGAACAGCATAGCGATCAGTCATGCCAGCTATGTAATCAACCACTACTCTTTCTCTGCCTTCCGTATGCAACCTTATTTGATATTCTTCTGGTAAACAATAAGGATTTTCCAAAAAGTAGTAATAAAGCTGTTGAACTACTTTTATCGCTTTTTCTTCTTCTCTCTTCGCTTCCGATCCTATATAGACATTGTCAAACATAAACTTCCGCAGATCATCCATAGCTTTTTTAAACTTTTCGCTCATCTTTATCACGCTTTGCCCTGTGCTGTTTTTTATCACATCCATCACCATGTTGTTTATCCTCTCGCTGTGCCTTCTGCCAAGCACTGATATGCAGTGCTTGGGCAGCTGTTCAAACTTCAGTATTCCACCTCTCAATGCATCATCTATATCGTGGTTTATATATGCTATTCTATCAGCCAACTTCACTATCTGTCCTTCTAAAGTCTTCGGCATATTATCTCCTGTATGATTTAAAATGCCATCGCGCACTTCCCATGTTAAATTAAGCCCTCCTTTGCCTTCAAGCACATCTACAACGCGCAAGCTCTGTTCATTGTGCTTAAAGCCTTCCTCATAAACCTCATTTAACGCATATTCTCCAGCATGCCCAAAAGGTGTGTGCCCCAAATCGTGCCCCAATGCTATAGCCTCTGTGAGATCCTCATTCAACCTAAGCGCTCTTGCTATAGTACGTGCAATCTGAGACACTTCCAAAGTATGAGTTAGCCTCGTTCGATAATGATCTCCTTCAGGTATTATGAACACCTGTGTTTTATGCTTGAGTCTCCTAAAACTTTTAGAATGTATAATTCTGTCTCTATCACGCTGAAACACAGTGCGCACAGGACATTCAGGCTCTTCTCTAAGCCTGCCCCTGCTGTTTTTGCTGAGCACAGCAAATGGCGAAAACCAGCCTTCTTCCATTTCTTCTGTAAACTTACGGGTTTCTATAAATAATCCCCCCCTTTTTTCTTTTACTGCGTCTTCTAACAGCTATTTTGTTTAACCTTATTTATTAGGACTTCCATTCAACAAAACAATCAGCACTATACATCACTCCTTCTTAAAATTTAATACACTAAAATAAAAATTCAAGGGAAGGATCTGTTCTTCCTTCCCTATAATTAGCAATGCTTAAATTTAAATATAATCCGTAAATCAAAATCCATTACTTTAAAGTCTATGCTTTATACACTAGAAACTTCACTCTTTTTGCCCTGTGATTTTAGCTTTGCTTGTGCTGCAGCCAACCTCGCAATAGGCACTCTATATGGAGAACAACTGACATAATTGAGCCCCAGCATATGACAAAACTCCACTGAACTAGCTTCGCCGCCGTGTTCTCCACAAATTCCAACTAATAAATCAGAATTTGTTTTTCTTCCTTCCTCAATTGCTATCTTCATCAGCCTTCCAACGCCTTTTCTATCCAGAACTATAAATGGATTATCTTTCAATATTTTATTTTCTATATAGTGATACATGAATTTACCTTCAGCATCGTCGCGAGAAAATCCAAATGTGGTTTGTGTCAAATCATTCGTACCGAAGGAGAAAAATGCTGCGTGCTCTGCAATTTCACCTGCAAGCAATGCCGCACGCGGTATTTCAATCATAGTACCTACTGTGTAATTAAAGTCAACTCCTGCTTCTTTTTTCACCTGTTCCGCTACTATCATAATCTTTTCTTTTAACATTTCCAATTCTTTTGCTTCTACAACCAGCGGAATTTCTACTTCTGGAATGACATTATAACCTTCTTTTACTAATTGAGCAGTAGCTCTAAAAATGGCTTTTGCCTGCATTTCATAAATCTCTGGATAAGTAATGCCCAAACGGCAACCGCGATGCCCCAACATGGGATTGAACTCTGAAAGAGCTCTCGTCTTTCTTAAAAGCGTCTCCTTTGATTTTATCTCTTCCGAATCTCCACCAGTGAGTTTAAGCGTAGTTATCTCCACTACCAGCTCTTCAATATCCGGTAAAAACTCATGAAGCGGTGGATCCAAAAGCCTAATGCATACCGGAAGCCCTTCCATAACTTTTAAAATTTCATAAAAATCCTGCTGCTGCATGGGCAAAAGCTCATCCAATGCTTTCTGCCTTTCTTCTATGGTTTCAGCTAAAATCATTCTCTGCACCACAGGCAGCCTGTCAGATTGCATGAACATGTGTTCTGTGCGCGTAAGCCCTATGCCTTCTGCTCCAAAATTTTTAGCTTTTAGAGCGTCTTCCGGCGTATCTGCATTAGCGCGCACGCTCAAATCCCGAATCTTATCTGCTAGTTCCAAGAGCTTCAAAAACTCTCCCGACACCTCGGGATCAATCATAGGCACTTTACCCAAAATTACTTTACCCGTGGTTCCATCTATAGAAATATAATCTCCTTCCTTAACTATGCGTTCTCCTGCCCTAAACAGTTTATTTGCATAATCTATCTTGATATCCTCACATCCGCAAATGCAAGGCTTACCCATTCCTCTAGCAACCACCGCAGCATGGCTTGTCATACCGCCTCTTGACGTCAATATGCCTTCTGCAGCTACCATTCCATGAATATCATCAGGCGTTGTCTCAGTTCTAACCAGCACAACCTTGCGCCCTTCTTTTTGCAGCTTTTCTGCTAGGTCCGCATCGAATACAACTTCCCCACATCCTGCTCCAGGTGAAGCAGGCAGCCCTGTAGCTATTACATCTAATTTTGCATTTGGATCTATGCGCCTGTGTAAAAGCTGTGATAGCTGATCTGGCTCCACCCTCATAACTGCTTCTTCTTCTGAGATAAGCCCTTCTTCCATCATATCAATAGCTATTTTTATAGCTGCCTGTGCGGTGCGCTTTCCATTCCTCGTCTGAAGTATCCACAGCCTGCCGCGTTCAATTGTAAACTCTATGTCCTGCATATCGCGGTAGTGCTTTTCCAAGAGCTTGCAAATTTTAACAAACTCTTCATACACTTTCGGCATTTCCTGTTTTAACTTCTCAATTGGCTGCGGCGTGCGAATGCCTGCAACTACATCTTCCCCCTGTGCATTGGTGAGATACTCTCCATATAAAATCTTTTCTCCTGTGGATGGATTTCTAGTAAAGCTCACACCAGTGCCGCTGTCATCGCCCATATTGCCAAACACCATTGTCTGAACATTGACCGCCGTGCCTAAATTATCCGGAATCTTATGTATCTTTCTGTAAACAACTGCTCTGTCATTGTTCCAAGAATTGAATACCGCATGTATAGCTTGAAACAATTGCTCTACAGGATCCTGCGGGAACGGTTCCTTCGTTTCTTTTTTAATCAAACTCTTATACTGCTCAACTACCTGTTTTAAATCCTCTTCATCGAGTTCATGGTCATAACGCACACCTTTTTCAGCTTTTTTTGCTTCCAGTATAGTATCGAATTTATAATGTTCTATTCCCTTGACTACATCGCCAAACATCTGCAAAAACCGCCTGTAACAATCATAAGCAAACCTGGGATTTTTAGTATTTTCCAAAAGCCCAATCACCGTTTCATCATTTAAACCTAAATTCAACACTGTATCCATCATGCCCGGCATGGAAACAACTGCACCTGAACGCACAGAAACCAAAAGAGGGTTGTTTTTATCGCCAAACGATTTGTTTGTTTTTTTTTCCAACACTTTTATCTTTTCAATAACCTGTTCTTTTAAACCTTTCGGGAACTCCTTACCGTTGTTGTAAAAATCTATACACGCTTCTGTGGTGACGGTAAACCCAGGCGGTACAGGCAAACCTATATTTGTCATCTCAGCGAGGTTTGCTCCTTTACCACCCAAAAGCACCTTCATATCTGCTCTGCCTTCGCTAAACAAATATACATATTTCTTCGCTGACACTTAAAACTTACCCCCTTAAAAATTATAAATGCTTCTTTAATTCAGTATCTTTTTCCTTTGAGTGCGGTAATAGAATTCCAACACTTTGTTTGCAGTTTCTTCTACAGCTTTGTTTGTAACATCTATTATTGTACAGCCTATTTTTTTCATTATCTTTTCAGCATATTCGAGCTCCTTTAAAATTCTATCCATATCCGCATAATTAGCTTTTGCCGATAAACCAAGCGATGCTAGCCTCTCCTTGCGTATCACGTAAAGCTGCTCTGGCTTAATGGTAAGCCCTATAACTTTGTTGGATGGAACTTCAAAAATTTCCTTCGGCGGTGAAACTTCCGGCACAAGCGGAACATTAGCAGCCTTTATCTGCTTGTGAGCCAAATACATGCTAAGAGGAGTTTTAGACGTACGCGACACTCCTAAAATTACTAAGTCAGCCTGTAAGATTCCTCTGGGATCCTTTCCATCATCGTATTTTACCGCAAATTCTATAGCTTCTACCCTGCGAAAATACTCCTCATCTAACTGACGCAAAAGCCCTGGCTCTTGCTTAGGAGATTTATTGGTCATAGCACTTATAGTGCTCAGCACTTCACCCATTATATCAATTGCTTGTATTTCACAGCGCTTAGCTTGGCTTACAAGCGCGCTGCTCAGCTCTGGTACCACCAATGTATACACTATGATGCAGTTCTTCCCTGATATTTCACTTATCTCCTTCACCACATCTATAATCTCTTGTTTTTTATTAACATACGGCACGCGCTTGATTTCAATATCCACATTGTTAAATTGACTAGCCGCTGCCCTGACAACGCGCTCTGCTGTTTCACCTATCGAATCTGATATTATATAAACAGAAAGTTTAGGATTATCCACTCGTCTCCCTCTTTTCACTCTAAAAAGCTTCATTAAAGAAGTTTAAAAAAGCCCACATAAGTAACTTAAATGTTCAACTGTAAAACTCCTG
>JAJOKN010000012.1 GCA_021129815.1 Desulfotomaculum sp.
TATTTCTTTGTCTGAATGAATTATAATAACACTTGCTTAAAGATGGTGTTTTTATCTCTAGAAGCTTTTGTTTTAAACTTAGGAGGTTTGGATTTGAATTTATGAATAAAATTTTGGAAGGGTTAAATGAAAACCAATTAGAAGCAGTAGTAAATATTGAAGGACCGGTTTTGGTACTTGCTGGTGCTGGGAGCGGTAAGACCAGAGTGCTTACACATCGGGTTGCGTATATGTTGGAACAATCCATAAGCCCTTGGAACGTTTTGGCTATTACTTTTACAAATAAAGCAGCAAAGGAAATGAGAGAAAGAATTGAGAAGCTGATATTCTACGGCAATAAAAAACCTTACGACTTGTGGGTTTGTACTTTTCATTCTGCTTGCCTTAGGATACTTAGGGCGGAAATAGAAAAGTTGGGCTATAAAAAGGATTTTGTCATATATGATACTTCTGACCAGCAAACCCTCTTAAAAGAGTGTATTAAAGAACTTAATTTAGATGAAAAGCGTTTTAACAGCAAAGGAATAGCTTTTACAATATCTGCTGCTAAAAATAAATTTATGTCGCCAGAGGATTTTGAAAAACAGGCTTTTAATTATGTAGAGCAGATAATTGCTAAAGTTTATGCGTTGTATCAACAAAAGCTTTATCAAAACAATGCTCTGGATTTTGATGATTTATTGCTTTTAACAGTGCGCTTGTTTCAGCAAGATGATGAAGCGTTAAAGTATTATCAGGAAAGATTTAAATATATACTGATAGATGAGTATCAAGACACCAACAATGTTCAATATATATTTGCCAAGCTTTTAGCTGATAGGTATAAAAACATATGTGTGGTTGGGGACCCTAATCAATCGATTTATAGATGGCGCGGTGCAGATGTTTCGAACATAAAGAATTTTGAAAGAGATTATCCAAATGCTAAAGTCATAAAGCTGGAGAGGAACTATCGCAGCACACAAACTATACTGGATGCAGCAAATGCAGTAATTGCTAATAACTCGAAGTTAAAAAATAAAGACTTACAGAAGAATTTAAGGCTGTGGACTGCACATAACAAAGGCAAGCAAATTACAGTGCATTGTTGTGAAGATGAAAACGATGAAGCCTTGTTTGTGGCTGAGGTAATAAAAAGAGGAGTGCAAACAAAGCGTTCTTATAGAGAATTTGCAGTATTATATAGAACTAACGCTCAATCCAGAGCAATTGAAGAGATATTTGTAAGAAACAACATTCCTTATAATATTGTCGGTGGGCTAAAATTTTATGAGCGCAAAGAGATAAAAGACCTTATGGCTTATTTACAGTTGCTTATAAATCCTTATGATACGCTAAGCTTTAAGAGGATTGTCAACGTTCCAAAACGAGGAATAGGCAGCGCTACAGTAAATAAATTTATAAGCTATGTGCTCATGCCACCTGATGATGAGGAATCAATTACGCTGATAGATGCTTTGAGAAATGCAGAAAACATAGCAGGTATAAGCACAAAGGCGCGCACAAAAGCTCAAGAGCTTGCTGCGGTGTTTGATAGCATAAATAGGCAAATACATGAATTGAGTATAGTTGACATAATAAACATGGTGTTGGATTTGAGCGGTTACAGATCAGCATTAGAAGCAGAAGCTACTGTAGAATCACGTACAAGGTTGGAAAACTTAAATGAGTTTATCACAGTTGCTGCAAAATATGACCTGGAAAATCCAGATGGAGATTTAGGAGATTTCTTGGCCAGCATTTCTTTGATGACAGATCAAGATAAGTATGAAAACAGCAATGTGGTGTCTTTGATGACCCTGCATACGGCTAAAGGGCTTGAGTTTCCAGTTGTGTTTATAGTTGGCATGGAGGAAGGCATATTTCCTCACTTTCGTTCGTTTGAAGATGATGCTGAGATGGAAGAGGAGCGGAGAATATGCTATGTCGGCATAACTCGAGCAAAAGAGGAGCTGTATTTGAGCTATTGTAAAATGCGCAATTTGTATGGACGCACGCAGATGAATAAGCCTTCTAGGTTTTTAAGAGAAATACCTGAAGAGTTAATAGCACCGTTTATAAAACAAAAAGGCTTGGACAATGAAGCTAAAAACAGTGATTTGATAGGCAGCAGCATTGACAACAAGGCTTTTTACAACAACAAACAAGCTGTTACAGAAGAATCATTTCAATTAGGTGATAAAGTGGTGCATAAAAAGTGGGGAGCAGGAGTTATTGTAGGTATAAAAGGGGGTGGAAGAGATATGCAGGCGACAGTTGCTTTTCCAGAACATGGTATAAAGGTGCTGATGTTGCAGTATGCTGATTTGCAGAGAGCGTAGGTGATCATTTTAGAAGTGGGGAGTTATAAGTGAGATTTAAAATGAACGAAGCCCCGCACTCATTTGTAAAGTATTGAAGTGCATGTTATATCAAATGAGTGCGGGAGATGCTGCTAAAATCCGGTCGATTTTGGAGCGAAATGAGGCTTTAGGATGCAAAAATTTATAGGCTAAAGTGGTTAAAATTTATCTCATAGATAAAATCATATAACGAGCAATAATAATTATTGAGTTGGTGATGAGATGACGATGGATACAAAGGAAAAAGTGAAAGCTGAAATAGAAGATTTACGAAAACAAATTGAAGAACATAACTATAGGTACTATGTGTTAAACACTCCAACTATTACAGATGAGCAATATGACAAACTCATGCAGAGATTGATTGAGCTTGAAAATAAATATCCTGAATTTAAATCTCCTACATCTCCTTCTCAAAGAGTAGGTGGAGCGGTACAAGAAGGGTTTAAAGAAGTAAAGCACATAGTGCCGATGTTGAGCTTGGATAATGTATTTGATGAGACTTCTTTAATAGACTTTGATCGCAGAGTGAAACAAGCGCTTGGAACTTTAGATGTTGAGTATGTGTTGGAACCCAAGATAGATGGGCTTGCGGTTTCTTTAGTTTATGAAAACGGCATGTTTGTAAGAGGTGCCACACGTGGAGATGGCTCTGTGGGAGAAGATGTTACGCAGAATTTAAAGACCATTAGAAGTATTCCACTGGCTTTGGATTATAAAAATATGCTGGAAGTGCGTGGAGAAGTTTATATGACAAAAGATACATTTGTTAAGTTGAATAAAGAACGCAAGGAAGAAGGAGAGCCGGTTTTTGCAAATCCCAGAAATGCAGCAGCTGGGGGCTTAAGACAGTTGGACCCTAAAATCACAGCAAAGCGCAGTTTAAATATATTTGTGTATGGAGTGGGGCATATAGAGAACAGCGATATTTCAACGCATTTTGACATGCTGATGTGGCTTAAAGAGCTTGGGTTTCCTGTAAATACTGATATAACAAAGCTTAAAGGGATAAAAGGTGTTTTGGAGCGTATAGCGGATTGGCAGCATAAGCGATTTGACTTGCCTTATATGATAGATGGATTGGTTGTAAAGGTGAATTCTTTAGAATATCAGCGCATACTAGGGAATACTGCTAAAAGTCCTAGGTGGGCTATTGCTTATAAGTTTCCAGCAGAAAAAAAACAAACAGTTGTTCAAGACATTGAAATAACTGTTGGACGTACAGGGGTGTTGACTCCTACTGCTATTTTAAAACCTGTCGAAATTGCAGGAAGCATTGTTAAAAGAGCAGTGTTGCACAATGAAGACATCATCAAGCAAAAGGATATTAAAATAGGCGATACTGTGTGGGTGCACAAAGCAGGTGATGTAATACCTGAAATCATAGAGGTGGTAAAGGATAAGCGAAATGGCACAGAGCGCGACTTTGTTTTGCCTAAAAAATGCCCTGTATGCGGCGAAGCTGTAATTAGATTGAAAGGTGAAGTAGCGACGAGGTGTGTAAATATTTCTTGCAGTGCTAGGACAAAAGAGAGCATTCTGCACTTTATATCCCGTCCTGCTATGAATATAAAGGGATTGGGAGAAAGAACTGTGGATAATCTATTGAAGAAGGGACTTATAAAAGATGCCGCTGATTTGTATGCGCTTAAATTTGAGCAATTGGTAAATCTTGAACGAATGGGAGAAAAATCAGCAAACAACCTGTTAAAAGCTATAGAAGATAGCAAAACTCGACCGCTGCACAACTTGATATTCGCGCTGGGTATAAGGCATATAGGGCAAACAGCTGCTAAAAAACTGGCAGAACATTTTAAGAGCATAGATAAATTGGCAAAAGCCACACAAGAGGAGTTGACTTCAATACCAGAGATAGGAGATAAAATGGCAGAGAGCATAGTGAGCTGGTTTGATGATAAGAGCAATAGGAATTTCTTAGAGCGCTTGAGGCGAGCAGGGGTGGCGATGGAATCAAAGGAAGAAGCTAAGAGCAGTTTGTTAAAAGGCAAGAGTTTTGTGCTGACAGGGAAGCTTGAGAGTTTTTCCAGAACGCAGGCACAGGAATTGATCGAGAGTTTAGGAGGCAAGGTGTCAAGCCAGGTGAGCAAAAGGACCGATTACGTTGTTGCAGGCAAAGATCCCGGCTCAAAGCTTGAAAGAGCTAAAAAGCTGGGGGTTAAAATTATAGATGAAGATGAATTTAAAAATATGATTTTGATGAGGTGATATATGATGGAAGAATACATTCAAGTATTTACCACAACAGAGAAAGAGGAAGATGCCAAAAAAATAGCAAAAACAATAGTTGAAGAGAGATTAGCTGCATGCGTGCAGATATTAGGGCCAATAACCAGCACATATTGGTGGGAAGAAAGCATAGAAACTTCTAAGGAATGGCTTTTGTTTATCAAGAGCAAGAAATCCATGTATGAAGAGCTGGAAAAAGCAATAAAAAGCATACACCCATACCAAGTACCAGAAATAATCGCAGTGCCGGTAACTGCTGGCAGCAAAGATTATTTGGAATGGATAAAAAAAGAACTCGGTTAGTTGGAATTTGGCAAAGCACAGTCT
>JAJOKN010000008.1:0-111 GCA_021129815.1 Desulfotomaculum sp.
TTGATTGAAAAGTAAAGAGTTGAAAACATACTAAAGCCCCTGATTTAAGGGGCTTGTTTTTATTTTTACAGGTGCTTTTAATAATTGTAACTCACTGTTGTCATGAAGCAA
>JAJOKN010000008.1:121-4912 GCA_021129815.1 Desulfotomaculum sp.
GTTATAATTTTGCGTTTTAGTTAATCTCTGCAACTTGCTTTATATTGTTGATTTGATAAAATTAAACGTAGCTTTTTTTGTTTGTTTTGATTTTGAAAAATATCTTAATACAAAGGAGAGCACTGGTTTATGTACACAATTGTCAAAAAAGAGGTATTGTCAGAAGCAGTTTTTTTATTTGACATTAAAGCACCCAAAATAGCAGCTAAAGCCAAGGCAGGTCAGTTTTTAATACTTCGATTGAATGAAAAGGGTGAGAGGATTCCGCTTACTATTGCGGATTCAGATTCAAAAAAGGGCACTATAACTACAATATTTCAAGTAGTGGGGCGTACCACGCGGGACATGAGCAAATTAAATGAAGGTGATGAGATTTTAGATGTAGTTGGGCCGCTTGGAGAGCCGAGTGAAATTGAAAAGTACGGCAGGGTTGTGTGTGTGGGTGGGGGTGTTGGCATAGCGCCTATTTACCCCATAGCTAGAGCTCTTAAAGAGTGTGGAAATGAAGTTATAGGCATTATAGGTGCTAGAAGCAAAGAATTTTTATTTTGGGAAGATAAGATGGCAAAGGTGAGCGACCGTTTGATTGTATGTACCGATGATGGAAGTTACGGCCAAAAAGGATTTGTAACGCAAGCTATAGAACAAGTAGCAAAAGAGGAAAAAATAGATTGTCTTTGGGCTATTGGACCCATGCCTATGATGAAGGCAGTTGCAAATACTACAAAACCTCTTGGAATTAAAACTATTGTGAGCTTAAATCCAATTATGCTTGACGGTACTGGCATGTGTGGTGCGTGCAGGGTCAGCATAGCAGGAGAGACAAGGTTTGCTTGTATTGATGGACCAGAGTTCGATGCTCATAAAGTGGATTTTGATTTAGCTATGAAACGTCTGGCTTATTATAGGGAAGAGGAAAGACAAGCAGATTCATCGGCGAACTGCAAATGCGGAGGTGCAGGCATATGTCACGCATAGTAAAGCAAAAGTATGAAATGCCATTGCAACCAGTTGAAGAGAGGATAAGGAATTTTGAAGAGGTAGCGCTTGGATATGATGAAGAAACAGCGATAGCGGAAACTAAGCGCTGTTTGGAATGCAAAAAGCCTAAGTGTGTTGAGGGGTGCCCTGTGGAAGTGCCTATTCCACAGTTTATATCGCTTATCAAGAAAGGTGGCTTTGAAGGTGCTATTTCGGTAATTAAGTCAAAAAATTCATTGCCTGCAATATGCGGCAGGGTATGTCCACAGGAAACACAGTGTGAACAGAGATGCGTTTTAGCAAGAAATTGTGAGCCTGTTGCTATTGGAAGGCTTGAGCGTTTTGTAGCGGATTATGAGCTTAAAAATAAGCAGAATAAGACAAGTGGCGAGCTCGTAAGCGATAAAAAGTCAAAAAAAGTAGCTGTTGTTGGGTCTGGTCCTGCTGGTCTTACTGCGGCAGGAGACTTAGCTAAGATGGGTTATGATGTCACGGTTTTTGAGGCGCTTCATGTGGCAGGAGGAGTGCTCATGTATGGCATACCTGAATTCAGATTGCCAAAAGAGATAGTACAGAGAGAGATTGGAAATATAAAAAAGTTAGGTGTAGAGATAAAGACAAACTACGTTATAGGCAAGATGGATACTATAGATGAACTGTTGGAAACTGGTTACGATGCGGTGTTCATAGGTACGGGTGCAGGACTTCCTTATTTTTTAAATGTTCCTGGAGAAAATTTAAACGGCATATATTCTGCAAATGAGTTTTTAACACGTGTGAATTTGATGAAAGCGTATCGTTTTCCTGAATACTTGACGCCAGTTAAAGTTGGCAAAAGAGTAGCTGTCATTGGAGCGGGAAATGTGGCAATGGATGCTGCGCGCACTGCTGTGAGGCTGGGTGCTGAAGAAGTATACATAGTTTACCGCAGAACGGAAAAAGAAATGCCTGCGCGCCGTGAAGAAATAGAACATGCTAAAGAAGAAGGAGTAAAGTTTGTTTTGCTCACAAGCCCTGTGGAATTTCATGGTGATGAAAATGGGAATGTGACGAGCATGACATGTATAAAATATGAACTCAGTGAGCCTGATGAATCTGGACGCAGAAGGCCTGTTGCTATAGAAGGATCAGAACATGAAATAAAAGTTGATAATGTGATAATGGCATTGGGACAAGGCCCAAACCCGCTTATAGCCAAAACAACTAAAGGTTTAGAATTAAGTAAGAGAGGAAATATTGTAGCAGACGAAAACACATGTGCTACTTCAAAACAAGGCGTGTTTGCTGGCGGCGATATTGTAACCGGTGCAGCTACTGTGATTTTAGCTATGGGAGCAGGCAAAAAGGCAGCAAGAGCTATTGATGAGTATTTAACGAATAAATGCAATTCAAATTGATTTTTACTTGTGATATAATACACATAGTAAATTTTGAATTTAATTTTAGGAGGGGTTTTTGTGAATCTACTTATTATGGGACCGCCTGGAGCGGGAAAAGGCACACAAGCTGAAAGATTGATTAAAGAGTTGGATATAACTCACATTTCTACAGGTGACATGTTTAGGGCAGCAATTGCAGAAGGCACAGAAATGGGACTTAAAGCTAAAGAATACATGGATAAAGGAGAGCTTGTTCCTGATGAAGTTGTCATAGGAATGGTAAAGGACCGCCTGCAACAAGATGATTGCAAAAAAGGATTTTTGTTAGATGGTTTTCCAAGAACAGTAGAACAAGCAAAAGCGTTGGATAAAACTTTAAAGGAGCTTGGCATTAAATTAGATGCGGTAATCAACATAGAAGTTCCAATGGAAAAATTGATGGAAAGACTTACAGGACGTAGAGTGTGTAAAAACTGTGGCGCTTCTTATCATGTTGTTTTTAATCCTCCAAAAGAAGAAGGAAAGTGCGATTCATCATGCAAAGGAGAGCTATATCAGCGAAGCGACGATAATGAAGAATCTGTAAGCACACGCCTTAATGCATATATGGAAAAAACCAAACCTCTTATTGATTACTATAGCGAACAAGGAATAATAAAAAATATTAACGGAGATCAAGAAATAGATAAAGTTTTAGCGGATATTTTAGCAGCTGTGAAGTCATAAAAAAATTCTTGTCAGTGTAGAAACTATTATACCCCCTTTAGTAAAAAGGGGTATATGTATTTTAATTAGCTGCTTTTTTTGCTGTTTTGAGCAGGTTCTTTTTGCTGAGTTCCTGTTGAATGTGGCTCCATGACCGCTTACAGAAAAGCACAGGGATGCCCTTTGATTTGGCTTTTTTCTTTATTTCTTTAGATACGTTGTGGCATACGTAATCTGTTAATACTAGTACATAGTCGGCTGCGTCAGGGAGATCTAGTTTATAATGTTTTTTCTTTCTGCCGCTGGTGTGTATTATCTTGTTGAAACCGAGGCGATTTAATTGTTTGTCAATATTACCTAAGTGGTCTGCACCTACTATGAAAATTGACATAAATTTACCTCCTTTCTATAAGATAATACAAAACGATAACTATTATCATTTACTATTATAATACAGTTTTTTTTGTAAATGTCAACACTTGGGTTATAATATTTAATATAAATAATTTCTTATAGTGTTTTTTGACAGGGGTGTAATTATGCGTTTAAAAAATAAAATTATTTTATGTATTGCTGTTATTATTTTTTTAAGTTTGCCATTTTATGTTAACGCCAATGATGAAATGAATAATGATGAAGTAAGTGAATACGAAGAAATAATGTTGCGTGCAGAGGTATTGGAAGTAAAAGAGTTAAAAAATATAGATGGTACACAAGATTTTTTTGGAGGCCAGGATATAAGACAGCTTGTAACTGTAAGAGTAACTAGCGATGAATTTTATGGAACTATTTTACAGGTAGAGCACGTTATTGTAAATCAACCTAAGTATGACATCATTGTGGATGTTGGAGATAAGGTAATTTTATTTTGTGTGTTAACAGATGGTGAAATTGTAAATGCATATATTTCTGACTATGCTCGAGATACAAGCTTGAAATATTTGTTGATACTTTTTGCGATTTCTTTAATTATGTTTGGAGGAATTACTGGTTTTAAATCTCTTGTATCTCTAGCTATTACTGGTATGGTTATAATATGTATATTGCTTCCAGTTATATTGAAAGGGTATAGTCCCATTCTTTCTACTGTACTGGCATGCACATTTATAACAGCGATTACGCTTGTTTTAATTGGAGGATTGACAGTAAAGACACTTTCTGCATTTATCGGGACAGTTGGAGGTGTTGTTGTAGCTGGTGTATTGGCTGTAGTTTCAGGAGAAGCAGCACAGCTCACTGGCTTTAGTGAAGAAGAAATGTATATGTTGCTGTTTATTCCTCAAGGCATTGAATTTGACTATAAAGGTCTTTTGTTTGCTGGTATGATAATAGGCGCATTAGGGGCTGTAATGGATGTTAGTATGTCAATTGCTTCTGCTATTGACGAAATAAAAAAGATAAACAAAAATGTGAGCATTGGAAAATTGATAATGGCAGGAATTAATGTAGGAAAGGATATAATGGGAACTATGTCTAACACGTTGATATTAGCATATACAGGCAGCGCTATGCCGCTCATGTTGGTATTTATGGCGCATGATATACCGTACTTGAAAATTATAAATCTTGATGTTATAGCCACTGAAATTGTAAGGGCGCTTACTGGAAGCATAGGGCTTATCTTTTCTGTTCCATTGACTGCTGTTGCAGCTGGCATTTTTTTCAGCATTTGTAATAAAAATTTACCTAAATGATGATACATTAGTTTTGTACAATTCAAAAATTT
>JAJOKN010000093.1 GCA_021129815.1 Desulfotomaculum sp.
AGGGGCTGTATTCCCTGGTTTAATGTTCTTTTAAGCTATATTTGTTAGCAAAAGGGGACAGTCCTTTTTATTTTGTGCTTTGTGTATTGATATTATTTTGAATGTTTTTTTAACTTGTTTGTGTATAATGATTTTGTTATAATCTTAAAATAGTAATTATCAAAAAATTTTTACAAAAAGGAGCAGCGCAATATAGTGGTTGAGATAGAACGAGATCTGGAAAAACAGCTGTTATGGATAAAACATGGAACAGCAGAGGTAATTCCTAAATCGGAGCTAGTTGAAAAGTTAAAAAATTCAATT
Source organism: Desulfotomaculum sp. (assembly GCA_021129815.1). Classification (GTDB taxonomy): domain Bacteria; phylum Bacillota; class Desulfotomaculia; order Desulfotomaculales; family Desulfohalotomaculaceae; genus JAJOKN01. Next base: position 304 of record JAJOKN010000093.1, read on the forward strand.
AAGCATAATAAACCTCTTAAGGTAAAGCTGGGCTTAGATCCAACTGCGCCTGATATACACCTTGGGCATACAGTTGTGCTGCAAAAACTGAGACAGTTTCAGCAGCTCGGTCATAAGGTCATCATTGTGCTGGGGGATTACACAGGGCGCATAGGTGACCCAACAGGCAAATCTTCAACGCGCAAACCTATGAGCGAAGAGGAGTTATTGCGCAATGCGCATACGTATAAGCAACAGATATGTAAAATACTCGATGAAAATAAGACAGAGTTTGTTTTCAACAGCTCGTGGCTTGCAAAGCTCACCTTTGAGGAAGTGATAAACTTAACTGCAAAGTGTACAGTGGCTAGAATGCTGGAACGAGATGATTTCAGCAAAAGGTTTAAAGAAAACTCACCTATAAGCATACATGAATTTTTGTATCCCTTGATGCAAGGTTATGATTCAGTGGCGTTAGAAGCAGATATAGAGATGGGTGGCACGGATCAAAAGTTTAATTTGCTGATGGGAAGGCATTTGCAAAAGGAGTATGGTCAACAGCCTCAGATAGCTATCATGATGCCGATATTAGAAGGCTTGGATGGCAAGCAAAAAATGAGCAAAAGCTTGGGAAATTACATTGGCATAGATGAGCCTCCAAATGAGATGTACGGTAAGCTTATGTCAATACCAGATGAGCTGATGATTAAATATTTTGAGCTTGTGTCTGATTTTCCGCCGGAAGAAATAGCTGAGATTAAAAGGGGTTTAGAGGAAGGGAAGCTGCATCCGCGAGATGTAAAGATGCAGTTAGCAAAAAATGTAACTGCTATTTATCACGGAGAAGAGCAGGCAGAAAAAGCAGAGGAACATTTTAAGAGGGTATTTCAACAACAAGAACTTCCCGATGAAATTCCAATTTTTAGAGTAACACCTGAAGTTATGGAAGATGACAAAGTGGTACTGCCAAAACTTTTAGTAGCTGCAGGCTTGGTGAGCAGCACAAGCGAGGCGCGTAGGAGGGTAAAACAAGGGGGTGTTAAAATAGCGGGAGATGTGATAATAGATGCTAATTTAAGGTTTATACCTGTAAATGAAAGCATTGTAAGAGTAGGTAAGAGGAGGTTTATAAAATTAATGGTATGATTTGTAAATCAAAGAGGACTTTAAGAAAGTGCATAGGAGCTTTGGATTTATCAGATTTTTCTTGAAATAATAAAATTTCAAACTAGAATTAGGAGTGTATGAAATGAATCCTATTTCCAATGTGTCAAAAATAAGAATGGAGTTGTACACCAAGGTAGCTGAATGGGCGTTTAAAAGCCCAATGCCAATTGAAGTCAATGAAGAGGTAGTTGAAAAGCTGGCATCGGAACTTGTACCCTCTTCTTTTTATAATGGCAGGTATGAACCTGAGTATGAGACGATTATAACCAAGCATCGACTGCGTTTAGCTCTGGGACTAGAAAAGAAACAAGTAGTGAATGGGATTCCAGAAGCCTGTAACAGCTGTTTTGCAGGTATGGGTGTAGGGAAATATTTTGTTACAGAGCTGTGCCAGAACTGCACTAGCAGGCTTTGCCAAAACAGCTGTCCTAAAAAAGCAATTCAAATAGTAGATGGCAGAGCGCTTATCGATAAAGATAGCTGTGTAGGATGTGGTATGTGTGCGAAGAACTGTCCATATGGAGCAATACGAAAGATTGAAAGGCCGTGTGTTCAAGCTTGTGGTGTGGGAGCAGTAAAGTTTGATGATAACGATAAGGTAGTGATTGATGCAGAAATTTGTGTTTCATGTGGTGCTTGTCTTGTGGCTTGTCCTTTTGGTGCTATAGATGATTATACACAAATAGTCGATTTGATAAGAGCGATTCGTTCAAAGGAACACCCTGTCATTGCTATGCCAGCACCAGCACTTGCAGGCCAGTTTGGACCTAAGGCTACGCCGCATCATTTAAAAGCAGCTTTACTAAAGCTTGGATTTGATGAAGTAGTGGAAGTAGCGCTAGGAGCGGATTTAGTAGCACAAGAGGAAGCAGAAGAACTCATAGAGCGATATGATGAGAAGATAATGACCAACTCCTGCTGTCCGGCTTATTTAATGGCTATTAAAAAGAAACTTCCCAAGTTAGCAGATAGAATATCGCATACTAAATCTCCGATGAGAACTACTGGTGAATGGGTTAGAAAGCATAGAAATGAAAGAGTTATAAATGTGTTTATAGGTCCGTGCAGTGCTAAAAAGGCAGAAATGTCTTGGGGAGATGAAATCGATATAGTTATGACATTTGAAGAAATAGCTGCGATGTTTAAAGCAGTTGGTATCGAACCTGAAAAGGAAGAACCAGTAGATATGAAAGATGCTACAAATGTTGGAAGAATGTTCGCTCGCACTGGAGGCGTAGCAGGAGCAGTTGCTGAGATTTTAGAAAAAGAAAAATATAAAGAAAAGTACCCCGTAATATTGATAAATCCAACTACATTGAAAGGCAGCCTTAACACGCTTAAAATGGAAGCTAACAAAGCAAAGAAGAGAAAAGAGTTTACACTCGTTGAAGGCATGGCTTGTGTAGCAGGCTGTATAAGCGGACCTGGAACTATAGCTGCTGTAACTGCAGCTGATCGTGCTCTGACTAAATATGTGGATGAAGGCAGAAAAAATGAGCTGATAAAGCCAGAAGAATAAAGAGGTGCGAATGCGCCTCTTTTTCACATTTTTCCATGTCTCAATATAGATATGAGCAGCCAAAACCCCATTATTCCTGCAGCTAAAAAACCAAGTATGCCTATTATGGGGATGCCGTTCCATATAGGCGGTATGCCAGATAGCACAATCAATGAAGAACCTATTATTAAAGCTGCTAATACGATGGCAAAAGAAATCCTGTTGCTGATTTGATCGTGTTTTGAAAGCATGTTTTCTAAACCTCGATGTTCAAATTCAATTTTGATGTGGCCTTGTTTTATTTGCTCAGTGAGAGTTTTTATATCCATCGGTAAATCGCGCAGCAAAAAAAACACGTCAGCAGCAGATAAAAGCATATCCTTGCTTATTTTTTTAGGTGTAAACTGCATCTTCAATATCTTATGAACTTTTGGTTTTAAGTGTTTCATTATGTTGAAATTTGGATTTAATTTTCTGCCGACACCTTCTATATTTATAAGAGCTTTTAACAATAAATAGATATTTGGAGGCATTTTTAATTTGTAGTCTATTATTATCTTTAACAAGTCATTTAAAACTTCGCCAGTGTTTATATCTCTTAAAGGCACACTTAAAAAGTTTTCTAGCAGTTCAAATATACGATACTCCAGGCTTTCAATATTTTCAATATGTTTGTTTTGCGACAGCTGTAGTATGGAGTGAGTGATTTTTTTTGTATCTTTGGTTATGATTCCGATGATCATTTGGCTTAAATATTCTTTGTGTTTTGGCAATAACGTACCAACCATGCCAAAATCCAAAAAACATATGACGTTGTTCTTAAGTGCAAAAATATTGCCGGGGTGAGGGTCCGCATGGAAAAATCCATGTTCGAATATCTGTTTTAGTATAGCGTTTGCTCCTCTATCAGCGAGTATCTTCGGGTTGCTTCCTGATTTTAATATAGCATTGATATCTGTAATTTTTATTCCATCTATGAACTCCATTGTGAGTATTTTCTTTGTAGAATACTGCTTATAAACTCTTGGGATGTGAACGGTTTTGTCGTATCGAAAATTTTCAATGAAACGCTCTATATGTGAAGCCTCATATGAGAAATCCAACTCTTTTTTGATTGTTCGTTCAAATTCCTTTACTATACTGGAAAGATTTAACAGCTTGGCAGTTGGTATGTGCCGTTCAGCTAGCATTGCTATGTGGTGCATTATCTCTAAATCAATTTTGATTACCTGCTCAATATCTGGGCGTTGTATTTTAATAGCTACTGTATCTCCATTTGTTAGAACAGCTTTGTGTACTTGAGCAATTGATGCAGAGGCAACTGGTTCATCATAGAATTTATAAAACAAATCAGATATTGGCTTTTTTAACTCCTGTTCGATCAGCTTTCGTGCTTCTTTTGCCTCAAACGGTGGCACGGAGTTTTGCAGTTTTTCGAGTTCCACAACGAGTTCTCCAGGGACAAGGTCAGGACGATTGCTCATTACTTGTCCTAGCTTAATGAAGGCAGGTCCTAACTCTTCTAATACTATTCGTATTCTTTTGTAACGCGAAAGATGTACACTTGAAGTATGTTTTTTAGGGAAAATTATTTTTTTACCAGCACCCAGGTATTTATCCAAATTGCTCTTAGTTATAAAGTCGTCAAAACCGTGTTTTGCAAGAATGGCAATTATTTCTTTGTAACGATTTATATGAGGAAGATTTCGATTTATAAACAGCTTGTGTATCATACTTCCACCTTGATTTTAAATTAAAATTAAAAAGCATAGTTAGCACATTGATGAGTAAAAGGCTTTGTGTTAATCTAATGGTATCATAATTGTTAGCTGTTGTGCAATTTTTGATATATGATATAATTTAATTGCAGCTTAAAACTATAATTTTTAAATTGGAGGAGGGATAATAAAGTGTTTAAAAAAATTATG
>JAJOKN010000039.1:0-1833 GCA_021129815.1 Desulfotomaculum sp.
TGCAGTAAGTTATGACATCATAATAGGAACAGAGCTCCTTTCTAAAACAGGAGATTATTTAAAAAAAATAAAAAGTTTAGGTAAAAAGATTTTTTTAGTGACGAATGATAAAGTGCATAGCTTATATGGCAATTTAGTCGAAGAATCCCTCAAGAGGGCTGGCTATAAAGTAAAGACAGCGACAGTTATAGACGGTGAAGAAGCAAAGTCAATGCAGAATGCAATGAAGCTGTATAATGCTATGTTTGATGTGAGCATTGATCGCAGCTGTGCCGTGGTTGCACTTGGCGGTGGTGTTGTGGGTGATTTAGCAGGATTTGTGGCTGCTACTTATATGAGAGGTGTTCCGTTTATACAGCTGCCCACCACACTGCTTGCACAGGTGGACAGCAGCGTAGGAGGAAAAGTTGCTGTAAACCATCCCATGGGTAAAAACATAATTGGCGCTTTTTATCAGCCAAAGCTGGTACTTACAGATGTTGGAGTGCTCAGCTCTTTAGATAAAAGGGAAATATTGTGTGGTGTAGCAGAAGTTATAAAATCAGCTATTATCAGAGATAAAACCTTTTTTAATTGGCTTTTTGAAAATTCTGAAAAAGTTTTAGCTTTAAATCCCGAAGCTTTGCAGCATGTTGTTAAAACCTCTTGTAAAATAAAGGCAGATGTAGTGGAAGCAGATGAAACAGAAAAAGGGCTTAGAGCCATATTGAACTTTGGGCATACAATTGCTCACGCTCTAGAGGCAATTACAAAATACGGATATTACAAGCATGGAGAAGCAGTAGCTATAGGTATGGTTGTGGAAGCAAACATAGCGTATATGCTTGACATGATAGATAAAAATGAAGCAGAGCAGATTGAATTAATAATTAAAAAATTTGGCTTACCTACGCAAATGAAAAAAGATATAGATACAAAAGAACTTTTAAATCTTATGTACAAAGACAAAAAAGTGTTGGATGATACATTGACTTTTGCTTTGATAAACCGCATAGGCAATGCAGTTATAAAACGAGATGTACCAGAAGACATAATTTTAAAAGCGCTGGAGGAAAATAAAAATAAAATTTAATTTTAAGAGGTGAGAAAAATTGACATATTTGCTCTGGTGATGATATTTACAATTGGTTTAATTGTAGGTAGTTTTTTGAATGTATGCATTTACCGCATTCCGCAAGGGTTATCAATTGTAACTCCACCTTCTAGATGTGGAAGTTGCAATAAAGAACTAAAAGTGCTGGACTTAATACCTGTCTTGAGCTACCTGTTTTTGCGCGGCAAGTGCCGCTTTTGCGGATCAAAGATCTCCATTCGCTATCCTCTGGTGGAGCTGTTTTGCGGCATAGGGTTTTTAGTGCTTTTTTTGAAATTTGGTTTCAGCATGGAATACTTAAAATATGTGATTTTATTCAGCGGACTTGTGGTTTGCTCCATGATAGACTTCGATCACAAGATTATACCTGACAGCGTGCTTGTGGTGTTGACAGCAGCAGTGCTGCCTATTTTAGTCATTCAATCAATTGAAAGCTTAATTTCAGGAATAATAGGCTTTTTGCTGGGTGGAGGATTACTATTCATAATAGCACTGTTATCTAAAGGCGGCATGGGGGGCGGAGATGTAAAGTTCGCAGCAGTGTTAGGGCTGTATTTGGGGTGGCAGAAAATACTGCTGGTGTTCTTTATAGCTTTTGCTGCAGGTTCAATTTTTGGGCTTATGTGGGCACATGTCAAAAAGAAAAGCTTAAAATCTGCCATACCATTTGGACCTTTTTTAAGTGCTGCGGCTGTAGTTTCAATATTTTACGGCGAGAAAATAATAAACTGGTATTTAGG
>JAJOKN010000039.1:1933-3500 GCA_021129815.1 Desulfotomaculum sp.
CCAGAAAAAGGCTGGGAGATATACTGGTAGAGAATAAGCTGATCACTAAAGAGCAGCTTGAGCAGGCATTAGACAACCAAAAGAAAATGGGCAAGCGCCTGGGGGAAGTGCTGATAGATACGGGACTTGTTACTGAAAAAGATATTTTAAATGTATTGGAACTGCAGCTGGGAATTCCTCAAGTGACGCTGTCAGATAAAATAGATGTCAAACTCATAAAGAGCATTCCTGAACAATTGATAAAGCGACATAAAGTGATACCTATCAAAAAAGAAGGAAATCGCATGATTGTAGCAATGTTTGATCCCTTAAATGTATTAGCGCTTGATGACTTAAAGATAACTACAAACTGCGAAATAGATCCAGTACTAGCATCACGCAAGGAAATTGAATCTGTCATACAGAAAGTATATAGCTTATCGTTTTTAAATGAAGAGGAAAGCGACACTGCAGAACAAGAAAGCTTGAGAGCAGGTTATCTGGATTTGGATTTTTCAAATGAAGAGATGGATGATTCTTTAGCAGTAAAGCTTACAAATTCTATAATCAAACAAGCTATCGATGAAGCGGCAAGCGATATTCACATAGAGCCTGCGGAAAAAGAAGTGCGCGTGCGCTATCGCGTAGATGGCATACTGCATGAGGCTATGAGCTTACCTAAAACCAGTCAATCTGCGCTTACAGCAAGGCTTAAAATACTGTCCAACATGGATATTGCTGAAAAAAGGTTGCCGCAAGATGGGAGAATGAATGTGAAATATAGAAAGCAGGAATTTGATTTGCGCATGTCTTCACTTCCTGTCATTCACGGTGAAAAAATAGTCATAAGGGTGCTGAAGTCCAAAAATGTATCGATGCTCAGCATAAAGGAATTAGGATTTGATGAATTCAATCTAAAGCGGTTTACTGATATATTGAAACATTCCTATGGTTTGGTGCTGGTGACTGGACCTACAGGCAGCGGAAAAACTACCACGTTGTATGCAGCATTGCAGGAGTTGAGTAGCATTGAAAAGAACATACTCACAATAGAAGACCCTGTTGAATATATATTCGAAGGCATCAATCAGATACAAGTTAATGTAAAGGCTGGGCTTACATTTGCTGCAGGCTTAAGATCTATTTTAAGACAAGACCCTGATATAATAATGGTAGGAGAAATTCGCGATGCCGAAACTGCAGAGATCGCAGTGCGCGCTGCTTCCACAGGGCATTTGGTTTTAAGCACCCTTCATACTAACGATGCAGCCACAGCGCTCACAAGGTTGATAGACATGGGCGTAGAGCCGTTTCTAGTTTCCAGTGCTGTTTTAGGAGTGGTATCGCAGCGCCTGGTGCGCATCTTATGTCCCCACTGCAAAGAAAGCTATCACTTGCCTTCTGATGATCCGATTAGAGATTTTATAGGCATTGGATCAAATGAAGATATAGAGCTTTATCGTGCTGTTGGATGCGATAATTGTAGAAAGCTCGGGTATATCGGCCGCACCAGCATACAGGAAGTAATGATAATTAGCAGAGATATCAGGGAAATGATAAAGAACAAAAACAGCGCTCAGCAAATCAG
>JAJOKN010000039.1:3510-4756 GCA_021129815.1 Desulfotomaculum sp.
GAATATTGAAGGAGGAGCAAATTATGAAAGACAAAGCCGTAAATTTAGAGACAATTTTAAGGTTTGCTTCAATGATAGATGCTTCAGATATTCACATAACAACAGGTATGATGCCAGTACTGCGTTTAAACGGATCACTGCTACGCTTAAGCGACATCGACAAAGAAGGCATATGTGCATCTATGTTTAAAAAACTCACTCCTCAAGATACAAAGCAAATGGCAAAAGAAATAATGGACGAAGTGCAATACAAGTATTTTGAAGATACAGGAGAAATAGATTTTTCTTATTCAATTCCAGGAGTTGGAAGATTTAGAGTAAACGCATTCAAACAGCGCGGCTCTGTTGCCATAGCTATAAGATTGATTAAAAATGAAATTCCCAGCATTAAATCTCTTGGTTTACCCGATGTGGTTGCAGATCTTGCTAGAAAACCCAAAGGGCTGGTGCTGGTCACAGGTCCAACTGGCAGCGGGAAGTCAACAACGCTGGCTGCAATGGTAGATTTGATAAATACCGAATATTCATATCACATAATAACTTTAGAAGATCCCATTGAATATTTGCATTCACACAAGAAATCAATAGTCAATCAACGCGAGATAGGCATAGACTCTAAATCTTTTGCGCAAGCACTTAGAGCAAGCTTGAGAGAAGATCCTGACGTAATATTGGTAGGTGAGATGAGAGACTTAGAAACTATATCTACTGCTATAACTGCTGCTGAAACAGGGCATCTGGTTCTAGCAACTCTGCATACCACAAGTGCAGCTCTTACTATAGATAGAATTATCGATGTATTTCCTCCGCATCAGCAAAATCAGGTGCGAATTCAATTGGCAAATACATTGCAGGGAGTTATATGCCAGCAGCTGCTGCCGAGAGCAGATGGCAAGGGAAGGGTAGTGGCTTTAGAAATCATGGTAACCACACCAGCAATAAGAAATCTCATACGTGAGAATAAGACATACCAAATAATTTCTCAAATTCAGACGGGCGGAAAATACGGCATGCGCACAATGGATATGAGCTTAAGAGAGCTCGTGCAAAAAGGCATAATAACTCAGAAAACAGCAAAGAGCAAAGTAGTAAACACTGACAGTATAGCATATATTTGATTTTTTGGAGTGAGCTTAAAGTGCCTGTTTACTCTTATAAGTCGCGCACAAAAAATGGACAGCTTTTAACTGGAAAAATTGAAGCTTTGGATTTAAAGGATGCTGTGAACAAATTACGTGAAAAAGAC
>JAJOKN010000132.1 GCA_021129815.1 Desulfotomaculum sp.
GATAAGCAGCAGTTTTCCTAAAATAAAACAATTAGTTTTCTTTAAGCTTTCTGCTCACCTCAAGGATCTCTCTTGCATGACTCAGCGCAGCGCTTTTTTCTTCTTTGCTGCCTAACATGCGCGCTAATTCATATAATCTTTCCTTTTCATTCAATCTGAAAATTTTTGTATATGTGCTGCCGTCAACTACTTGCTTTTTTATCAAAAAGTGAGCATCTGCAAAGCCAGCTACCTGCGGCGAGTGAGTCACTGCAATCACCTGCACATGCCTGCTTATTTGAAACATTTTCTTGGCTACTGCATACAAAATATTTCCACCTACTCCTGTGTCCAATTCATCAAATATCATTGTGCAGATACCAGTTTTGTTTGAAAACAAACGCTTTAATGCCAGCATAAATCTCGACAGCTCTCCGCCAGAAGCTATTCTATGCAAGGGTTTAAGAGGCTCACCTGGGTTTGCGCTTATCAAAAACTGCACATCATCAAGCCCATCGTCAGCAATTGATTTCATATCAAAACCCACTTCAAATTGCACTTTTTCCATTCCCAAGTCCTTTAGCTCTTTCAAAATATTTGCTTTAAGCTCATCGGCTGCCTTTTGTCTCAACAAAGAGAGCTTTTTGGCTTCCTCTTTCAATATGTTCAACTTTTCATCTGTTTCTTTTTTCAAATTCTCTATGTTCTCTTCACTGAAAGATAAGTCTTCTAATTGTTTTAACAATTTTTTATGATACTCGAGTATTTCGCTTACTGAATCGCCGTATTTTTTCTTCAATTTCTCTATTTCGCTGAGCCGCATTTCTACATAATTCAAGCGGTTTGCATCGTATTCCACTTTATCCTTAAAGCTCACAACCTCTCTTGCAACATCCTCTACCACATACATAGCTTCTTCTAGAGACTTAAGTTGTCCCGACAGGCTTTCATCGTATTCCAAAAGTTCGCTCAAAGCAGTTATGCTTTCAGATATGAGTTCAACAGCAGGCAGCCTGCATTCTCCATCTCCTGAATACAAATTTTTGTATACGGTATCAGCAAGCAGTGTTATCTTTTCTGCATTATCCAGCATTTTCTTTTCATTTGTAAGCGCTTCGTCTTCATTTGGTTCTAAATTCGCACTTTCAATTTCTTTTATTTGAAACTTGATGAGGTCTATTTGACGCGCTGTGTCTTTAGTTTTGCTCTTTAGTTCTTCCAGCATTTCATGCTTTTTTTTCCATTCATGATAACAGCGCTTCACTATGTCGCGTTGCTTAAGCACTTTTTCTGAATAAGCATCCAACAGCTCTATATGGTGCTCTTTTGTAAGCATTACGCTTTGCTGATGCTGACTGTGCATGTCCATCATTTGACTCGCTGCTCTTTTATAGGAAGAAAGCGTCACCACCTGACCGTTTATCCTGCACAAACTTCGCCCATTTGAATTTATCTCTCTGGAAAACACAAGCATATCTTCATCTGAAAGCTCAATCCCCAAGTCAGATAAATAATCTGATATAAAGCTGCTTTCCACTTGAAAAGCTGCCTGCACCAAAGCCTTTTTAGCACCTGCACGTATGTATTCAGTATGTGCACGCTCTCCCAGCGCTACTTTTATTGCATTTAACAGTATTGTCTTTCCTGCACCTGTTTCACCTGTTATGACATTAAATCCTGCATCAAATTCCACTTCCATATCTTCAATCAAAGCAAAGTTTTTGATGTGCAAAAGCTTTAGCAACTTATCACCCCTTTGCCAACTCATCAAACATTTTAACTATTTTTTTTACAGCTTCCTTAGGTTTTACAACCACCAAGATGTTGTCATCTCCACCTATAGTTCCTATAACTTCTTTTAAACCCGCCACATCTATAGCAGCAGCTACACCCATAGCCTCACCAGGAAGCGTTTTTATAACTATGAGGTTTTCACTATAATCCACATTGAGAACAGACGTCTTAAAGAGCCTTTTGAGCCGCTCGTTGCTGTTATAGACAAAATGAGCATGTGGAAGCGCATACTTAAATCTATTGTTTTCCCCCAGCACTTTAATTAAATTAAGCTCTTTGATGTCGCGGCACACAGTTGCTTGAGTGACGTTGAAGCCTTCTTCTTTTAACTTAGCCACAAGCTCTTCCTGAGTCTCTATGTGATTGTTTTTTATAATCTCCAATATTTTAAACTGACGCTTTGCTTTCATCCTTCGCTATCCTCTCTATCAAAAAAGTTATAGGAGCTGCATTTCGATTTACATGTTTTACGCTGGCTACACAAAAAAATCTTGAATCAAGCTCCTTTAAAACTTCTTCAACCGCAAAAAGCTCTTGTGTGCCCCCTTCATGTGCTATGTAAACAACTACACTTATCCTGCCTTTTACTTCTAAAAACTTTATCATTTTATCAAGCGCTTTTTTTGTGCTGTTAGGCTTTGTGGTAATGCTGTGATCGCTGCCGGGCAGGTAGCCTAGATTAAACATAGCCACTTCTATGCTTTTCAAGTATTTGTCTATATTTTGGTGACTATCTTTTATGATCTCAACATTGTCACTCAACAAGCCGTGCTGATTCAATAATGCCTTTGTTTTTTGGATTGCCTGTTTTTGAATATCAAATGCATACAGCTTTGCACTGTTTGACAGCATTTTAGCTAAAAATAAAGTGTCATTCCCATTCCCACAGGTAGCATCAACTGCTATGCCAGTTATAACACCTTTTGCAGCGATAAATTCATGCGCAATCTGCACAGCGCTCTTTTTTATGTCAAGCATCTACCCTGTTCCACTCCTCAAGCTTATCCCGCAGTATTTTGTAAAAACTGCGTTTTTGCGTTCTTATGAATTTTGCTCTATACGGAGCACAGCACACGCGCACTTCATCTCCCGGCTTTAATACATAGCCGCATTGACCATCTACAGTGAGCATAACTTCTCCATCAAACGCATTGTCTTTTATTTGTGGAATCACAGAAATTGTGCTGTTAGGTGAAACAACTAGAGGCCTTGCAGAAAGCGTATGAGGACAAATCGGAGTGATGATCATCAAATCAAGCCCCGGCGCTACAAGCGGTCCCCCTGCAGAAAGCGAATAAGCTGTTGAACCTGTAGGGCTTGCTACTATAACTCCATCTGCTGGATAAGCATTTATAAGTTCCCCATCTGCATATACTTTAATCCTTATAAGCCGCGATAAAGCGCTCTTAGAGATAACCGCATCGTTTAATCCCCAAAATTTTTTTATAATTCTATTTTCACGGTACACTGCTGATTCAATCATCATTCGCTCTTCAATAACATGCTCACCGTTTATAAGTCTTTCCATGCCCACAAATAAGTCCGGAATATCCACTTCAGTTAAAAAACCCAATCTGCCAGCATTCACCCCATATACCGGCTTTCCAAAAGGTGCAACTGTCCTCACACAGCTTAAAATAGTACCATCTCCGCCCCACACCATAACGCAGTCTGTATTTTCCGCCAATTCCTTTAAAGAATACCCATTGTCTGCTCCCAGCGCTTTTGCACATTCATTTCCCAGCAAAATGTCGATATTTTTCTCTTTTAGCCATGAATACGCTTTTTTCACAGTAGGAAGAACACTGTACTTTCTCTTATTCAGCCATATGCCAATTCTCTTCAAAAGAATTTTCCCCCTCCAAACAAGAAAAACGCCACAACAAAGCCAAATACAAAAGCAACTAAAATAGCCAAATACACCTTACAGTTATGAGGCATTTCAATATCAAACTTCAAGTTATATAACTTCTTATTCGTCATATCCAAAAGCAGCGCTCCATCTGTGCGATACACAAGGTAACATTTCAGCAGGTAATAAGCCAAAACCAACCCGCATATTATTCCCAGTATCCAAAAATCAACTTGTGTCATCTGCTAAAGCTCCTCGTGAGCAGTCTTTACAACTTCATCGATTTTCTCTAAAATATCAGCTTTAGGATCCTCTTGTCTTTTCGTAAAATACAACAAATACTCAATATTTCCTTCTGGGCCTTTTATCGGCGAATAGTCAAGCATGAGCGGCTCGATACAAAGCGCTAAGCTAGCTTTTACAACGCTCTTTATCACTTCCTTGTGCACGTTGACGTCCCTTACTACTCCTTTTTTTTTAACTTTGTCAGGGCCAGCTTCAAACTGCGGCTTTATCAGCGCTACCCCTTTTGCATTTTCCTCTGTAAGCTCATACACTTTAGGCATAACTTTTGCAAGCGATATGAAAGAAACGTCTATAGTTGCAAAATTCGGAATTTCAAAGTCTTGATATTTTTTAAGCTGCTTTAGCGTCAAGTGCCTAATGTTCGTGCGCTCAAATACCACCACTCGTGGATCTTGTCTTAACTGCCACGCAAGCTGACCATACCCCACATCAACCGCATACACTTTGCGCGCGCCGTGCTTTAATGCACAGTCAGTAAACCCTCCAGTAGATGCCCCTACATCTAACACAATTTTGCCCTTTAAATCGATGCCAAAAGCCTGTATTGCTTTTTCAAGCTTTAATCCTCCCCTGCTCACATACGGCAGTGGATTTGCCTTCACTTCTATCTTAGCTGTTTTTTTCACCTTAATACCCGGCTTGTGCTTTAAAACCCCATCTACAAACACAACACCTGCCATTATCGCAGCACGTGCTTTTTCACGGCTATCAAAAAAATTTCTCGATACCAAAAGCACATCCAATCTTTCCTTATCACTCAATACTCGTAGCTCCTCTTAAAGTTATAAAAATATGAGT
>JAJOKN010000101.1 GCA_021129815.1 Desulfotomaculum sp.
TAATTCAAATACATTGAAGATTTTCATAAAATTCCCTTAATGTTCATCTTGTTTTTGTCGTAATTCTCTTAGATACAATCGTCCTTTTCGCGTTATGCGATAATAAGTATGATTCATGTGTTTTGTCCAGTTTTTTTCTCTATGGTAATTTTCTAACATATTGCCGGGGACGCGCTCCAAAAAACCTTTATCCATGAGGTTTTTTAAACGTTCCCTTGCTTCTTCCCAGCTTATGTTGATGTTAATGCTGAGTCGCCAAGCATATTCTGGCCCGGCATAATCTATAAATTTTAAGATTTCTATATCGATTTCATCTTCTTTTTCTTGTTCTAAATACCCTTTATTCAACAGTTCTTTATATAATTCTTTTGCAATTTCTTTAGCTGACAAAAGATAATCTTCATAAAGGGCGGTGTACTCTTTTCTATCAGCTTCTGATAAATCTTCTTTTAGTATTTTTTCTAATTCTTTTAAATTATTTAGATTGTTTTTTAATTGCTCTGCATGGGAGCAAATCTCATTTAACTCGTTTAATCTTTTTGAAAGCTTCGACAGTTTTTTAGGGTTTTTGATTGCATCTTCTGTTGGCAAAAGCTTTTGAATTTCATTTCGTTCTTCAATTATTTTGCTTATTATTTTTAATATATCTTCATCGCTCAATTTTTTTGCATTAAATATTGAATTTTCTAAATTTACCAAACCTTCCATTCTTACCATCACGCCTTTAAAGCTGCAAAATTTTTTATAATTTTACAGTATAACAACTGATTTGAATAGTATTGTAGATAAAAGTAGGATAAGTTATAATTAACTTGAGTTTTAAGGCTATATTTTGCTCATTTTAAAGTTTTAAGCATATTGAAATGCCGATTTTTAAAGATAATTTACAGTTTTTGAAATTCAAATGTTTTACAAAAGCATTTTTAAAGTTGGTGAATGGTACATGGATAATATTGTTTTTAGCTTGGATATTGGCACTCGCAGTATAATTGGAGCAGTAGTTGAATTTGCAGAAAAAACTATGGAGATAAAAGCTCAGTTTATGTTAGAGCATGACAGCAGGACAATGTACGATGGACAAATTCACGATATACCCAAAGTTGCAGACGGAGTAATAAAAGTTAAAAAAACTTTAGAAGATAAAGTGGGATATAAACTCGATAAAGTAGCAATAGCTGCAGCAGGTAGGTCTCTTAAAACTAAAAAGTGCAGCATAGAACAGGAAATTGACGATGCAGCAGAGATAGATTCTTTTATAGTTGGCAGCCTTGAAATAGCTGCTCTGCAAAAAATTCAACAGGAAATAGACAGTACAGACAATGAAGGTGAAAAGTATTATTGCGTAGGTTATAGTGTAGTGGAATATCAATTAAATGGATATCCAATATCAAGTTTAATAGGGCATCATGGAAAAAAGATAGGCGTGGAAATACTAGCTACTTTTTTGCCGGATTCAGTAGTAAACAGCCTATATTCTGTTTTACACAGAGCAGAATTGGAACCTATCAATCTGACTTTAGAGCCAATAGCAGCTATCGATATAGCAGTGCCAGAGGATATAAGGATGTTGAATTTAGCACTAGTCGATATAGGTGCGGGCACATCTGATATTGCAATAACACGTGATGGATCTATAAGCGCTTATGGAATGGTGCCGATAGCAGGAGATGAGATAACAGAAGCAATTATAGAAAACTATTTAGTTGATTTTTCAACTGCGGAATTTATAAAAAAACAGTTGAGCAAGGGAAAGGAAATATCATACAAGGATATTTTAGGGATTGTTCACAAGGTAACGCCAGAAGAAGTTATACAAACGATAAATAATTCTATAGAGCAGTTAGCAGAGAAAATTGCAGTTGAAATATTGAATTTGAATCAAAATAAACCGCCTAAAACAGTGTTTTGCATAGGTGGAGGAGCACAGCTGCCGGGTTTGTGTAAAAAAATTGCAGAAAAGCTGGATTTACCAAGCCAACGTGTGGCTGTGCGTGGCAGAGATATGCTTAAAAATGTGGTTAAAATTCCCAAAGATCCCATTGGTGGTTCTGAAGGAATAACTGTTTTAGGGATTGCCAGCGTAGCATACAAAAAGTCATCGAACAATTTTATGACTATCATTGTAAACGGAAAGGAGTATAGGCTTTTTGATACCAAAAAGATTACTGTGGCTAATGCGCTTGGGTTGATAGGGTACAGTCCTAAAAATTTAATTCCTGTAAATGGTAAAGACTTGATTTTTACTGTAAATGGAGTGGAAAAGAAGATATTTGGAGAGTTAGGCAAACCTGCTGAAGTTATGGTAAATGGTGTTTTAGCAAATCTGCAGACAGTTTTGAAAGACAACGATAAAGTTGTTGTAAAAGAAGCTGTTGCAGGCAGAGATGCAGTGCTGGCTTTAAGAGACCTGGAAAGAGTGCTGGATAAAAAAATAGATAAAGAAAATTGCATAATAACAGTAAATGGAGAAGAAAAACCAGAGGATTACTTGATAAAAAACGGCGATAATATAAAAATAATGAAAAAAGCTAATAGCTTTGGGCTATCAAAAGATGCTGGTAAAAATTCTGATGCACAGCTCACAGTTGTACAGGATAAAACAGATGCTGACCAAGAAGCTAGTATTCAGAATAAGACAGAATCCAAAGTACTCAGCAATAACAGGATGACTGTTACTGTAAATGGAAGACCTGTGGAGCTTAACAACAATTATAAACCTATCTTGGTGGACATATTTAATGCAATAGATTTTAATCCATCAGACAAAAAAGGCTTTTTGATGCTCAAAGTAAATGGAGCGCCTGCGGGGTACACTACACCGTTAAAAGATGGAGATGTTATAGAAATTTACTGGGATAATTGACTATTTTCCCATAGATATTTAATCAGATCTTTGTTTTGTTTAGAGTCTTTGCTGGAAAAAAACATTTCTTTTCCATGATTGTGTTCAGCGTTTAGTAAGTTCATTTGCTTTAATACTCTTAAAGTCTGCTTTGCGACAGGCTTGCCTGTATCAATGACCTTTATGTCATTATTTCCTATTATTTCATATATAAGCGGCTTTAAAAAAGGATAGTGCGTACACCCTAAAACTATTGTATCTGCATTTTCAGCTATTAGAGGAATTAAGTACTTATGAAGCAATTTTTTGGTCTTAATGCTGTTTATTTCTCCTTGTTCTACCAGTTCAACAAGCCCGGGACATGGCTGTGTTATTACACGCGTTTTAGTGCAAAAGCGCTTTACTAAAGATGCAAACCTGTTGCCTGATAGCGATACACTTGTAGCGAGCACACCAATAACTCCTGTTTTTGTAGCTTGTACTGCAGGTTTAACAGCAGGTTCTACTCCTACTATTGGAATGGCATAATGTTTTCTCAAATCATCAAGAGATACAATTGATGCAGTGTTGCATGCAATTACTAATATCTTAGCTCCTTTGTGAATTAAGAAATCACAAAGCGTGAAAACGCGATGTTTTATAAACTCTTTTGGTTTATCTCCATAAGGACAGTAAGCTGAATCTGCAAAGTATATAATGTTTTCATAAGGCATGAGCTTTCGTATTTCTTTTGCAATAGAAAGCCCACCTATTCCAGAATCTAAAATACCTATTGGCATTGAATTTGACATAAAGTATTTACAACACTCCTGTTTTGCAATTTTCTTGTTTTTTACAAAAACTTGTTTGTGGCAATAGAAATGTGAGTTATTTAAAAAATCTAGTATAATTATACTAACTTAAAAAGCAAGTTACAATGTAACGGATGTCAATCGTTGGACATTTGAAGTCAGAGAAAATAAAAATTTTTATAAAAAGTAACGATGTATGCAAAAAATTAACGGCAAAGTGGTTGAAATTTATAGCTTTTAAAATATCTTAAGTAAAATTGATACTGTTGCTTTTTAGGAGGAAGATAAATGACAGTCATTATATTTGCTGGTGGACAGATAAAAAACTATGACAAGATAAAAAGAGTATTATCAAAAAATTCATTTATAATCTGCGCAGACAGCGGGGCAAATCACGCTTATGCTATGAGTTTAAAGCCTGATTTAATCATCGGCGACATGGATTCGGTGAAACCGGAAGTTTTGGAACACTTTAGAAAGTCAGGTGTGATAATAAAAAAATATCCTTGTGATAAAGATAAAGTTGACACTGAGCTTGCAATAAAACAAGCTTTGAATTTAAATCCCAGTGAAATTTTGATATTGGGTGCTATTGGAAGCAGATTGGATCATACTTTGGCAAATGTTCATTTGCTGCTGCCAGCAGCCAGTTTTGGTGTGCGCGCTTTTATAATAGACGAGCATCATAAAATCTCACTTATAACAAAAGAGCTTCCAGCAAGGATAATCGGTAATGTGGGGGGGTTAATATCTCTTTTACCTATAAGCACTGAAGTGTGTGGAGTGTCGAGCAAGGGGCTTAAATGGGAGTTGAACAATCATAAATTTAGCATTGGAAATCCATTTGGTATAAGCAATGAACTCGTATCGAACAGCGCAGAGATAAAAGTCAAAAACGGCAGCTTGTTGTTGATAGAAACATCTAGAGAGATAGCGTGAGTTTTATGCTAGCTAAAACAAGCAAAAACTGTTATAATTTTAAT
>JAJOKN010000134.1 GCA_021129815.1 Desulfotomaculum sp.
TACAAAACCTTCTTATCCCCTTTTACAACTTCACCAATTATACATGCATCTTCTCCGTATTTTTTAAGTTCAGCTACTATATCATCAGCTTCGTCTTGCGACACAATAATCACCATTCCAATGCCCATGTTAAAAGTTCTAAACATTTCCTGTTCTGCAATGTCGCCTGCTCTTTTGATTATATCAAATATTGCCGGCACTTCCCAAGTATTCAAATCAACAACTGCTGACAGGTCATGTGGCAGCGCTCTCGGCACATTTTCAGTAATCCCTCCACCTGTTATGTGTGCAATTCCTTTTATTTGAAAGCTAGAAAACAGCGGATAAATACTCTTAACATAAATCTTTGTTGGT
Organism: Desulfotomaculum sp.; assembly: GCA_021129815.1. GTDB lineage: Bacteria > Bacillota > Desulfotomaculia > Desulfotomaculales > Desulfohalotomaculaceae > JAJOKN01. The sequence continues at coordinate 355 of JAJOKN010000134.1, forward strand.
TTTAACAACTCTTCTCCCAATGTAGTTTCCAATTCATCAAAAGCAGTATCTATGTCATAACCAGCTTCTTCAAAAAGCGCCTTGCGCACAAGCGAATACCCATTGGAGTGAACACCAGAAGATTTAACTCCAATGAGCACATCTCCTAAAGACACTTTAGTTTTATCAAGAATCTTCGACTTTTCAACTATCCCAACTACAAATCCTGCAATGTCATATTCATCAGGTGCATAAAATCCCGGCATCTCTGCCGTCTCCCCTCCGATGAGCGCACAGCCAGCTTGTTTACACCCTTCTGAAATACCCTTTACAATCTCAGCAATTCTCTCTGGCTTTAATTTCCCAATTGCAATATAGTCTAAAAAAAACAACGGTTCTGCTCCCTGTACCAGTATATCGTTTACACACATCGCTACTGCATCAATACCAATTGTATCGTGCTTGTCCATCAGGTGTGCTATCCTGAGTTTTGTGCCAACTCCATCAGTGCCTGACACCAATACAGGTTCTTTATACTTAGCTATATCCAATAAGAACAGCCCACTAAAACCTCCGATATCGCTCAGCACTTCCGGTCGATATGTGCTTTTAACAAAGCTCTTGATCATCTCTACTGCTTTGTTTCCAGCAGTTATATCCACTCCTGCTTGTGCGTAAGTAAGCGGCTGTTTTTTTTCTTCCATAAAACTATGCTCCTTTTTAATTTTTTATATTCAAACTAAAACATCTTACAAAAAACTGTCACCATCACTCTAAACTAAATTTGTTTACATCATATACAGGTATAGGGTACTTTCTATCAAAGCACGCGCTGCAAAAATCTTTAGATGACTTACCAAAAACATTCAAAAGCCCTTTTAAGCTCAAATAATACAACTTGTCCGCTCCTACCTCTTTGCAAATTTCTTCAACTGATGACTTAGTAGCAGCAATTAACTCTTTTCTATTGCTGGTATCAATGCCATAATAACAGCTTCCTACAACTGGTGGAGAGCTCAAGCACAAATAAACTTCTTTTACTCCTACATCTCTTAGCATCTGTACAATCTTTTTGCTTGTAGTGCCGCGCACCAAAGAATCATCTACCATTATTACTCTTTTACCAGCCAAAACTTCGCGCATAGGATTTAACTTCAAACGAACAGCTAAATCTCGCATTTTCTGATTTGGTTGAATAAATGTACGTCCAATATAGCGGTTTTTCATAAGTCCTTCCTCAAAGGGTATGCCCGACTGCTGTGCATATCCCCTAGCTGCTGCTGTGCCGCTATCTGGCACAGGAATTACAATATCAGCATCCACCTTGAACTCCCTGGCCAGCTGCCTTCCCATTTCTCTTCTGACTTGATTTACATGAAATCCATCTATGATGCTGTCTGGCCTTGCAAAATATATATACTCAAAAACGCAAAATGCCCTGCGCTTCGCATTCTCTGATGGAGCAATGGAAACAAGACCACTTTCATCTATGCGTATTATTTCTCCAGGCTCTACGTCTCTTACAAGCTTCGCACCGATTGTATCTAAGGCACAGCTTTCTGACGCTATTACCCATCCATCATCCATTTTTCCTATGCAAAGCGGCCTGAACCCATAAGGGTCACGCACTGCATACAGTGCATCCGTTGTTAAAATTGTAAGCGAATAAGCTCCCTCTATATCTATCATTGCTTTTTTAATTCCTGACTCTATGTCACGCCGGCTGTGATGCGCAATTAAATTTACCAATACCTCGCTGTCTGTAGTAGATTGAAATATAGCTCCATGGCTGTAAAGCATATCGCGCAGCACAGACACATTTGTAATGTTGCCATTATGCGCTAAACCCAACATGCCGCTTTTGTGCCTAAATACCAACGGCTGTGCATTTACAATTTCACTTGATCCAGTAGTAGAATAACGCACATGCCCAATTGCTGCAAATCCATCTAAATCTTTTAATACATCTTCATTGAACACATCAGCAACAAGCCCCATGCCTTTATATAGATTTATTTTTCCATCATTTGCTACTGCAATCCCTGCGCTTTCCTGCCCGCGATGCTGTAACGCATAAAGCCCAAAATATGTAATATGCGCTACATCCTTTCCCGGAGCATAAACTCCAATTACTCCACACTCTTCAGAAAGCTTGTCTTCTCGCATTACTTCATCAAACATTCTATTGCCTCCTGCCAGCTGCACTTTAACTCATCTACAGCAACATCAATAATTGGTGTATCTAAGCAATCCGCACATATTTTTAAATTAACACCACTTACGTTCCCTAAAACAGCATAAGGTACACCGCTGTCAGAAAGATAATCTCTTACTTTGCTTAAATTCTCTCTGCCAACGCTGATAATAATGCGCGACTGTGTTTCACCAAATAAAAACGCATCAAGTCTCATCTCTTTTAAGATAGTTTTTTCCAAAAATACATCTGCACCTATATTTCCACTGATGCAACTCTCAGCTAGCGCAACAGCAAGCCCTCCTTCTGATAAGTCATGAGCTGATTTTACAAAGCCATTTTTTATCAAATAAAGCACGCTTTCCTGTACTTTTTTTTCTAAATCCAAATCCAGTTTCGGCGGCATACCAAGAGCTTCAATCCCATGGACAACTTTTAAGTATTCACTGCCACCTAATTCTTCTAAAGTTTTTCCTATGAGCAATATAATATCCCCTTCTGATTTAAAAGCCTGAGTGCAGCACATATTTATGTCTTCAATCAATCCCACCATTCCCACCACAGGCGTTGGATATATAGCTTTACCTTTTGTTTCATTGTAAAAGCTTACATTTCCACCTGTCACTGGAGTGTTAAGTGCTCTGCAAGCTTTGCTCATGCCTTCCACTGCTTTTTTAAATTGCCACATAATTTCTGGTTTCTCAGGGTTTCCAAAATTCAAGCAGTTGGTAATAGCAAGAGGCTGTGCACCTGCACAAACTAAATTGCGTGCAGCTTCAGCTACTGCTATCATGCCTCCTAAGTATGGGTTTAAATAACAATAGCGCGAATTGCAATCAGTGGTAAGTGCAATGCCTTTGTTAGTGCCTTTTATGCGCAATACAGCTGCATCGGATCCAGGCCTTACAACAGTATTTATTCCCACCATGTGATCGTACTGCTCATAAACCCATCGCTTGTTTGCGATGTTAGGTGACGATAACAACTTCATCAGCACTTCTTTGTAATCGCTTGGCTGTGGAATTTCATCAAGAGAAAAGCCTTTAACTGCTTTTATGTACTCAGGCTCAACAGAAGGCCTGTTGTAAACAGGAGCTTCATCGGTAAGAGCTTTAACAGGCAATTCTGCTACAATTTCTTTCCCCTCTAACAACCTTAACATTCCATCATCAGTAACTCTGCCAATTACTGCAGCCTCTAAATCCCATTTATCGAAGATTTCTTTAACCTTATCAGTTGCATGCGGCTCAACAACTACCAACATCCGCTCTTGAGATTCTGAAAGCATGAGCTCATAAGCTGTCATGCCTTCTTCACGTCTTGGCACTTTTAGCAAATCTATTTCTATGCCAGTTCCAGCACGGCTTGCCATCTCACATGATGAACTAGTAAGCCCTGCAGCACCCATATCTTGAATTCCTACCACATAGCCTTTTTCGATCATTTCAAGGCATGCTTCCATAAGGAGCTTCTCCATAAATGGGTCGCCCACCTGTACAGCTGGCCTCTTTGATGCAGAATCTTCAGATAACTCTTCTGACGCAAAAATAGCACCGTGTATTCCATCTCTTCCTGTACGCGCGCCTACTGCCATAACTAAATTGCCAACACCGCTTGCCATGCCTTTTTTTATGTTGTTGTGATCTATCAAACCCACGCACATCGCATTTACAAGCGGGTTTTCTTGATAGCAAGCTTCAAAATATACTTCTCCCCCCACAGTGGGTACTCCTATACAGTTCCCATAATCAGCAATTCCAGCTACTGCACCGCTGAATAAAAAACGGCTGCGTGCATTATCCAAGTTTCCAAAACGCAAAGAATTTAAAAGCGCAATTGGCCGCGCACCCATTGTAAACACATCTCTCAATATGCCACCTACCCCCGTCGCTGCTCCCTGATAAGGTTCTATCGCTGTCGGGTGATTATGGCTCTCAATTTTGAACACCACTGCCTTATTTTCCCCTATATCCACAATGCCGGCATTTTCTCCTGGTCCCTGCAAAACTTGATCGCCTTGTGTAGGAAATTCCTTCAAAACAGGTTTCGAAGTTTTATAGCTGCAGTGTTC
>JAJOKN010000063.1 GCA_021129815.1 Desulfotomaculum sp.
GAGGTATTTTAAAATAAACCTGATAATTATTACATGTATCATTTTCTTGATATTGATGGAGGGGGTGTGTTTTTATCAAAACTTTAACATTAAAAATCACAGGTATGAGTTGTGCAGCGTGTTCGGGCAGGCTTGAGAGAGTGTTGTCAAAACTGCCTGGAGTTAGCTCTGCTAAGGTCAACTTGATGACTGAAACAGCTGTTATAGAATATGACAAAGAAAAAATTAATTTTAAAGAAATTTTAGACAAAATAAGACAAACTGGATTTGATGTAAGAGTAGAAAAAGCTGATATAGCAGTAACTGGCATGACATGCGCTGCGTGCGCTCGGCGGATTGAGACTCAGCTATCAAAACTTGATGGCATATTCAATGTATCTGTGAACTTGGTGTTAGAAAAAGCATCTGTTGAATACAATCCTGCTAAAATAAATTTGGAAGACATAAAGCAAAGAATAAATCAGCTGGGGTTTAAAGCTTTAAAAGATGCGAAAACAGATGCTATAGATGTTAGAGAGAAACAAAAAATATTTAAAGACAAACAGCTTTTTAACTTTGCATTTGCGCTGGTATTTTCATTGCCGTTATTTGCATATATGATCATAAAAGTGTTTGGACTTGATTATTACCACTTTATCTTATTTGATCCAAAAGTGCAGTTTATATTTGCTACATTGGTGCAGTTTATTTCCGGCTGGTATTTTTATAAAGATGCGTATAAAAGTTTAAAAGGCAAAAGTGCAAATATGTCAGTGCTTGTAGCGATGGGAACAAGTGCCGCGTACTTTTACAGTGCTGCTGTTGTGTTTTTCAGTGATGAGTTGGGATTGGAAAAAGCTTATTTCTTTAAATGCTCTGCTATGATAATAACGCTTGTGTTGTTTGGTAAGATGCTTGAAGCGCGTGCTAAAGCGCGCACAACTGAATCTATAAAAAAACTCATGGATTTAAGAGCTAAAACAGCTAGAGTAGTTAGAAATGGCAATATAGTAGAAATACCTGTTGAGGAAGTTGTGATTGGAGATGTTATAATTGTAAAGCCTGGCGAAAAAATTCCTGTTGATGGTGAAGTGATAGAGGGCAATTCCGCTTTAGATGAGTCGATGCTTACAGGGGAGAGCATGCCAGTTGATAAATCTGTAGGCGATGAAGTCATCGGTGCTACCGTTAACAAATTCGGCACACTCAAGATTAGAGCAACAAAAGTTGGCAGGGATACAGTGCTTTCGCAAATTATAAAGATAATAGAAGATGCTCAAGCTTCTAAAGCACCGATACAAAGAATGGCTGATGTGGTATCTGCCTATTTTGTGCCAGCTGTGTTTTCAATAGCAGTTGTTACATTTCTAGTGTGGTACTTTTGGGTTGACGCGGGCAACTTTACTAAAGCATTGATTTGCTTTGTTGCAGTTCTAGTCATAGCTTGTCCGTGTGCATTGGGGCTTGCAACGCCTACTTCGATAATGGTAGCTACCGGTAAAGGAGCAGAATATGGCATCTTGATTAAAGGTGGAGAGCACTTAGAGAATACTCATAATTTAAATACCATAGTATTTGACAAGACGGGTACCATTACGAGGGGTGAACCCACAGTTACTGATATTATTTCTAAAGAAGGAATATCAATAGATGAATTGCTTAAGATAGCTGCATCAGTTGAAGCACATTCAGAGCACCCTCTAGCACAGGCAATTGTGAATAAAGCTAAAGAGCAGAGAGTTGAAATAATTGATGTATCTGATTTAAAAGCAATTCCCGGTTATGGGATAACTGCAAATATAAATGGCAGCAGTGTGTGTATAGGAACTAAAAAACTTATGGATAAAAACCACATAGATGTAAAAAAATCTGCAAATTTATATAAAAATGCAAAAAACTTCGAAGAAAAAGGGAAAACAACCATATATATTGCTAAAGATAATGAGCTCATAGGTGTAGTAGCAATTACTGATACTGTTAGAGAAAACGCAAATGAAGTCATAGCTGAACTTAAAAAGTCAGGCATAGAAACTTGGATGATTACAGGAGATAACGATCGTGCAGCTAAAGCAATCGCAGCTGAAGTGGGTATTGAAAATGTATTGTCGGAAGTATTGCCTGCCGATAAAGCGAAAAAAATACAGGAATTAAAAGAACAGGGTAAAAAAGTTGGAATGGTAGGTGACGGCATAAATGATGCACCTGCACTTACCACAGCAGATGTAGGGTTTGCTATGGCAACAGGTACAGACATTGCGATGGAAGCAGCTGATATAACGCTTATGAAAAGTGACTTAAAAGGAGTGTTGGACAGCATCAAATTATCTAAAGCAACTATACGGAATATAAAACAAAACTTGTTTTGGGCGTTGATATACAATACTATAGGCATACCGCTTGCAGCTGCAGGATTTTTAAGCCCTATACTAGCAGGAGCAGCGATGTCATTAAGTTCAGTGTCAGTTGTTACTAACGCACTTCGACTTAAGCGTTTGAAATTTTGAGTATTGATTTTTAGGCTATTGCAATATATAATTACTTGTAGCAATAATAATATTGTAATGATTATAATATTTATAAAAAATCTAACATTTTTATTAATGAGTTTATCACTATATTACTCTAGAGAGGAAGAAAACAATGTCAGAAAAAGCTTATCAATCAGATGTAACGGAACTAAAAAAAATATTGCGCAGTCATTCCATTCAACCATCACACCATAGGCTGCAGGTGCTCAGCTATTTAAAAAATCACAGAGTACATCCTACGGCTGACATGATTTACCAGCACATATCTGCTAAGATACACACTCTTTCTAAGACAACAGTTTATAATACGTTAAAAATTTTTTCGGAAAAAGGTATTGTAAGAGAGCTGAATATAGATGAGCATGAATTGAGATATGACATCAACGTCGAGCCGCATGCTCACTTTAAATGTGTTAAGTGCGGCAAGCTCTTTGATGTATTTGATAAAACGCTGTTGCCTGATAGAGAAATGGTAGATGGGCATATAGTTTCAAAAATTGATGTATATTTACAAGGAACTTGTAAGGAGTGTGCTGGTAAAGAATAGTATAGGTCACCTTGAGTTGAAAAAAAATAAAAAAACAGTTAATATATCTTTAAATTACTCGGAGAGGTAAATTATGTTTTTTTTGCGAAAAGAAATTTATGCAGTTGATTTAGGAGAGCATTCTTTAAAAACAGCGGTTATTACAAAAAAGAGCAACGGGAAGCTTAGCTGTGCGGTATCCAGCTATCCTAGTCCAGGACTTGAAATGTTAGAGCAGGGCGAGATAAACACATTTTCAAAAGAACTTAGAGAGTGTGCTGAAAAAGCTGGGATTTGTGGAGAAAAGGTTGTTTCTGCGGTTAACAGTGATAAAGTTATAATAAGGCACTTAAAACTTCCTAGAATGCCGAAAAAAGATTTAGAAAAAGCTGTATACTGGGAAGCAGAGAAACTCCTTCCGATATCAGTAGATGACTTAGAAATTCGTCATGTTATATTAAATGAGTCTTTGGATGAAAGTGAGGAAAATAATATACTAAAATATAACGTTTTACTAGTTGCAGTACCAAAAGATACCGCAGTATTGTATTACGAAGCTTTTGAGAGTGCAAATTTAAAGTTAGTAGCGTTGGATTTACCTGCCATAGCATTGTGGCGGGTTTTTGTTAATTATTCCAATATAAAAGAGAAGGGGAATAAAATTATAATTGATATGGGATTTAAAAGTTGTCATTTTGTTGTTTTAAATGACACGGTGATATCTTTTGTGAGGACTCTGCCTGTGGGTGCAGTGCAAATTTTAAACAGTATAATTGATAGAGGTTATTCCTCAAAAGAAGCGAGGAATTACTTGTATAACATTTATCACAGCGAAAGTGAACAGCCTTTTTTAGATGCAGCTGCGTCTAAAGAGAAATATGAAGCAAGAGAGCTTATTTTGTACAGCGATGGTATGGGAGAAATAATAAGCGAAATAAAACGCTCGATAGATTTTTATCGCTTGCAAAATAAAGTAAATGAACAGATAGAGATAATGGTAATAACAGGGGGCTTAAGCAGAATTGAAGGTATAGCTGCGCTTTTTGAACAAGAACTAGGTTTAAGGGTGGAGTTGGGATATCCAGTAATCGCGGATGATATTCCTGCACAGTATTCTGTGGCAGTTGGACTTGCTTTAAGGGAGGTAGTTAGTTGAAATATAAAATAAATTTATTGCCTCTCGAGTTGCAGCCGAAAAAAATTAATGTAAAATTGTTTGCTGCAGTGTTTATTTTGACTTCTTTCTTTGTGCTTGCAGCGGTATCAATAGGAATGCATACATGGAAAATTTATCAGGAAAATATAAAGCTCCAGGAAAAAATACCCACATTACAGCAAGAATATGAGATGGAGAGACAGGTTGCTTATCAAATAGAAAGTTTAATAGCAGAGAGAGAAGAGTGGGAAGCTCAGATTCAAAATTTTAATCACTTGATAAGCATAAGAAAAACATGGTCTGGCTTGTTAAGAGAAATTCACAACTGCGTACCTGTCCCTAAAGATCTTTGGTTTGAGCTGGTAGAAATAAAATATGA
>JAJOKN010000036.1:0-1163 GCA_021129815.1 Desulfotomaculum sp.
TGTAAAAATCTAAACGATGTCTTTGTAACAAGAGTTCTTCCATCCAACCCCATTCCACCTATAGATTCTGTAATCCACATTGGGTCCCCAGCAAACAGCGCATTGTATTCCTTAGTCCTGAGTTGTCGCGCCATACGCAACTTGATAACAAAATCATCTATCAACTCTTGCGCTTCCTGCTCTGTAATAATCCCAGCAGCCAAATCTCTCTCTATATAAATATCCAAAAAAGTACTGACTCTTCCTAGCGACATCGCTGCTCCATTTTGTTCTTTTATTGCTCCAAGATATGCAAAGTAAAGCCACTGCACAGCTTCTCTTGCTGTGGTAGCAGGTTTAGAAATGTCAAAACCATAAGCTTCTGCCATCTTTTTTAAATCCTTTAAAGCATCTATCTGGTCAGTTATCTCTTCCCTTAAGCGTATAGTATTCTCATTTATTTTTTGCAACTTATCACTTTCCAGCTGTTCTTCTCTTTCTTGTATCAAACGATCCACACCGTACAACGGAACTCTCCTGTAATCACCTATAATCCTTCCACGCCCATATCCATCTGGAAGACCTGTCAAAATACCTGTTTTGCGCATAAGTCTCATGGTTTTAGTATAAACCCTAAAGACTCCATCGTTATGAGTTCTTCTGTATTTTGTAAAAATCTCCTTAACACTATCATCCAGTTCATACCCATACTCTTCACAAGAAGTATTTACAATGCGAATGCCTCCCCATGGATTTATTGCCCGTTTAAGCGGCGCATCTGTCTGTAATCCTACTATTATTTCGTTTTCCTTATCTATATACCCAGGAGCATGAGCTGTTATTGTAGTAACAGTTTTTGTATCAATATCGTAAACACCACCTCTTTTATGCTCTTCCATAATTAGTTTTTGACACTTCTCCCACAACTTCTTTGTTCTATTCGTAGGCTCAGCTAAGAACGAAGCATCCCCATGGTAAGGTGTATAATTCTTTTGAATAAAATCGCGCACATCAATCTTTGACTGCCAAATTCCACCTTTAAAACCATACCAACCAATGTTTGCAAAATCTTCTCTTTTAAGATTCAAGCATACACTCATAATAAACACCCCTTTGTTTAATTTTTTAATATTTTGTATTATCTGAAAATTTTGTACAACAAATTATATAAAACGCTGAATTTA
>JAJOKN010000036.1:1173-4472 GCA_021129815.1 Desulfotomaculum sp.
AATTAAAATTATTTTTTTAAAGTATTTATTTTAAGCAAGCGCTTAAATGAGATTTATATGCTATACAATTTACTATTCCTCATATTGTTACAATCTAATCTTCATTTTAATGCCTTGTAATCTTTTTGAGCAATTGCCATAAATTCCTCTACTTTCCCCACATCATCTGTCAAGTAACTAACTAAAATCATAACAACAAGCGCAACTGGAATACTATAAAGCGCAGGATTTATAAGTACAGGTATACCAAATAAATCTGGCATTTCAAAAAAACGAGCAAAAGTAAATGCTAAAGAACAAATTAAACCTACAGATATTCCTGCTATAACACCTTGCCTTGTAAGCTTTTTCCACCATATTGTTAACACCAACGCTGGTGCAAAAGTACTAGCAGCTATACCTAAACTCATAACTACCAATATACCTACATTCATGTCTTTAAGCCATATTGCCATAGCTATAGCCAATACCGTAAGCACTATGGCACTTGCCTTGGCAAACAACAACCTTTCTTTCTCGCTGCTGTTAGGTTTTAAGATGCCAGCGTAAAAATCGTGAGCTAAACTGGTAATAGCTGATAACAACAATCCAGTAGCTGTACTGAGCATAGCTGCCAATGCCCCAGCAGCAATAACACCTAAAAGAATTTCACCACCTAATAGTTGCCCCATCATCGGTAACGCCATGTTAGTCGCCACCCCTCGTTCGCCTTTTGCCAAAAGTTCAAGCAGTGTGGGATAAAGCATATACATAGCCAGCAAACCTGCAAGCAGCGCTGCTATATACAAACTCACAAGTCCCCATATAGTAAACTCTATGCTTTTCTGTGCTTCTTTAGCATCTTTTACTGTATAACATCGTACAAGCAAATGCGGCAATCCAAAAATACCAAATAACAACGCCAACACAAAGCTCAACTGGTTCCACAAATCCTTCAATGCAACTCCCGGTGTAAGCGCGCTAGGTGCATCTGGAAGCATCTCTCTTACTGTTGCAATAGAGTGTTCAATATTCTCTGGATTTGTTACTTCCTCTGGCAAATTTCCATCAAGCAGTTTTACCGCTGCTGTTGGTGGTACCATTTCATGGCTTGCTTTTATAACCCCAAAAGGATTCCAGCCAAAGTAAACTGCGCTCCCTATAATTACTAATAATACCATCGCAAGCCACAGCATTATACCCTGAACAGCTTGATTAAAAGTTGTACCGCGCATGCCTCCTAACAGTACAAAAAGCGCCATCAAAACCCCTGTAGTAATAACTGTAGGCAAAAAATCCCAACCGAGCAGCAGCTTAAACAAATGCCCTGCGCCCACTATTTGCGGAACTAAATAAAGAGTTCCCAGAACAATAGTAGTAAGCATAGCCAACAGCTTTACTCCCTTGCCTTCAAAACGAGCTGCCAGTACATCTCCAGCTGTAAACTTCCCTGCACTTTTAAGCGGACCTGCAATAACCAAAAGCAGCATAACCCAACCTGCAAAAAATCCAGTGCCTACCCACCATCCATCTATCCCGCTTATCGCAATAGCTCCAGCAATGCCTAAAAAGCTAGCTGCACTGCAGAAATCACCAAACAACGCAAGTCCGTTTATCCTCCAAGGTATGCTGCCTCCTGCTACGTAAAAAGCAGCTGTTGTTCTAGTATGCCGCCTGTTTATATAGCTTATATAAAAAGTTATGATAACGCTCGCAACAACAATCGCAAAAGCTATAGGATTTTCCAAAATTAACCACCGCCTCCTCTGCTTATTTTAAGCCTTATGATAATTAAACCACCAGCAAATAGTAGCAACCCTGCCCAAATTGCAAGTGGTAAGCCAAAAACCATAAAAACTGCTAATTCCTTTAATGGTTCAGATGTAAGTGCAACTGCAATAGCATACAATACAATAAAAGCAATGCTCAAGCCTGTTATAAAATTCCTGTTCTGCTTAAAAGCTTTTGGACTAAATACTGGTATTTCTACTTTTTTAAGTTTTTCTAATTCAGGCAAAAGAGGCAAAAGCGCAACCATGTCTGAAATGTTAACCGAGCCCCTTTTAACTATGAGCACCGAACTCTTTGCGTTTTCAGATACTGCTTGAGCTACACTCCCAAAATAAAACTTCTCCAATCCCTTTCTTCCTGAATCCCCAACTATAATTAAATCCACTTTGTATTTTTCAACAGCTTTTAATATACAGGCAGTAATTCCACCCTTTTCTTTGATTGTTGTTATATCAACACCATGCTTTTTAGCGTAAAACTCTACTAATTCAAGCGGCTTATCAGTAATCGGCTTACAAACTTTTTCTAATATTTTTTCCCCTGGAAGAAGTGGTATATCCTCTTCAACCTGCAACACTATGACTTCTAAGCCATATTGAACTGCTAGTTCTACTGCCCTTTTAGCTGCTCCAAGTGATGGCTCATAGCCATCAACTGCAACGAGCACTTTTTTATACACTCAAAATCACCTCCTTCATAAAGTATTTTCTGAAAATTCTATATAGTGCTAATATATTAACAATTTTAAAAAAAAACGTCAACGAAAATCTTTAAGCAGTTGAATTCAACAAGCAAAAGTCAATTTTAAAAAAATATAGATAAATTATAAGTTTGATTTAAAAAACTATTGCAGTTCGGCATTCATAAATTGCCATTTAAGACAATTGTGAAACAAATAATTTTATTAACTCAATTTGCTTACTGACAAAACAACAAATGCCCGACAGATACTCAAATGCAACGCAACACCTGTTATCTGTTTTACTAATAAAGTGTGCTCACAAACATTTATTTCATAAAAGTTAAGCTGTAAACACAGAAATAAACATTTATCCTAAGCTATTAAGTTAAAAATTAAACTCTTTAGATCTTAACTATAAGGAAAAGTCAGCAAAAATTAAGCTTAAGAAGGGATAAAAATTATTGAAGCTAAGTGTAGCAGGCAATAAAAAATTGCTTTATTTTTATTCAAGCCATTCTTAACTGCAATTCTTCTTTACATCTTTCCAATTCTTTATAGTTATCTAAAAAAGATTCAACTATCATCCTATCTAAGTGCTTTTTCTTTGCTTTGTCTTTCAATATGGCTTCTACCTGTTTTCTTTTCATTCCAGGACGATAAGGTCTATCTTCTATTAACGCTGCAAAAATATCACTAACTGCTAGTAAACGCGCTTCAAAGCTGAGCTCTTCATCAGTCTTACCAAAAGGATAACCGCTTCCATCCAAGCACTCATGATGATACGCCGCCCATTCTTTAATCTTTTCAAATCCCGGGACCATGTCCAAAATGATATCCCATAACACAG
>JAJOKN010000010.1:0-1854 GCA_021129815.1 Desulfotomaculum sp.
CAGTTAAGTTAACTTAAATAATTTTTTATACTTTCTTGCACATCTGACAAAATTCTCTGCCCAGCACGGTATTGCTAAAGCGTGAAGATGATTATATGACGCCAGTACATTTTTATACACTAAGCCATCTTTTTTCCCATTTATACCCCATCCTCGTTTTACTTCATAAACAAAGTCAACCTTATTCATATCAATATTAACAATTTTAGAGTTATGAAATTCATGTCCCCGTATGACCATGCCTACTGGAAAAAACGGGTTCTCCTTGCTTACTTTTACTTCCATGTAACCATGCCCTTGGGGTTTGTCAGTCATCTCTACATCAAACGGCAATGCTCCTACCATTTGATAAACATCGCCTTCCCAAGCAATAGTTCTTCCTAAGTACATAAGACCTCCACACTCTGCATAAACCGGCATCCCTCGTTCAATGCTGTTTTTAATGCTCAATTTCAAAGATTCATTTCTTTCCAGTTTTGCTGCAGCTACTTCCGGAAAGCCTCCACCAATAAATAAACCATCTAACATCGGCAACTCTGTATCATCAATAGCATTGATACTTACAATCTCTGCACCTGCATTGTATAATGCTTCCAAGTTTTCTGGATAATAAAATGTAAACGATTGATCCAGTATTACTCCTATAATAGGCCGATCAGAAGAGCTATTTACTTCATTAGGTCTTTTAACTATATTTAATGATGAAGGTAATATCTCCTGTACATCCACATTTCCAGCAGATGCTGCAATATTCAAGAGCGCATCAATATCAATATAGTGCTTTGCTGCTTTTTCCATTTGTTCCACAGCTTTATGCAAGAGCTCATCTTCCCCTGCCGGTATTAACCCTAAATGGCGATCAGGTATGTTATAGCGTTTATTCTTAGGCACTGCTCCTAAAATCGGCAAGTCACAGTACTTTTCTATGGAAGCGCGCAACATATTTTCGTGTCGACTTCTAGCTACATTATTCAATATTATACCTGCAATATTTACATCTTTATCAAAATTTTTAAACCCCTGCACTAAAGCTGCAACACTGCGTGTAATCCTAGTACAGTCCACAACCAATATTACAGGCGCTTTTACAGTTTTTGCAATTTCCGCAGCGCTGCCACTTCCTTCAACATCAACTCCATCATATAAACCCATAGCTCCCTCAATAATGCTCACATCTGCGCCTTGACTATGCGTTACAAAAGATGCCTTTATTTTCTCCTTATCCATTAAAAAGCTGTCCAAATTTCTACAGGCTCTTTTTGCAACAAAAGTCAACCAGCTTGGGTCAATGAAGTCCGGTCCTTTCTTAAACGGCTGCACTTTTACGCCTTTGGATACAAGCGCTGCTATAATACCCATAGTAATGGTTGTTTTTCCAGATCTGCCTTTCGGCGCTGCAATTAATAACCTAGGTACACTTTTATACATCATAATAACAACAATCCCCAATAGAATTATTAAATATGTATCTTTATTTTAACAATTTTAATAAAAAACACCAACTACAAAAATTCACCCTCACCAACGCATATGGTGAGGGTGAATCCTTTAAAATTTTCATCAAAATTACACGCAACCAGTAGGCTTGGGTAAGCCAGCTACTTTACACGCACCTTTAGCTGGGCCTGATGGGAACAGCTGATAGATCTTCTTGAGGTTGAATCCGGTTTCTTTGCAAAGCTTACGAATCATTGGTGCTATTCCGAATTGCTGGAAGTAATCGCGCAAGTAATTGATTACCTTCCAATGTTCTTCAGTTAATTCTTCAACTCCCTCTTCTTTCGCAAAGTACTTAGCTACATCTTCATTCCAGTTGTCAATATTGACAAGAAAACCGTCTTCATCAACCTCAAG
>JAJOKN010000010.1:1954-4339 GCA_021129815.1 Desulfotomaculum sp.
ATATTTTAATATATTTTTCTTAAATAAGCTAGTACTTTTTAATTAATTATTTATTGGTGGATATAACGCTTTGCCTACTAAGTCAATAAGACCTTTAACTTCAACACCAAGCTGGTGTTCCTCCACCATCGGATAAAACTGTGCTTTGCATATAGAACAAGGAGCAACAAGTATGCCTTCTCCATTTTCACCAACGCCAGTAGCACGAACCTGTTCTGCTTTCTTAGCTGAAAACTTAATGCGCAAGTCATACATAACTGGGTCATCAAACAAAATAGCAGATCCTCCGCCACAACAAAAATTCCGCTCATTATTCGGTGTCATTTCTCTGAAGTCAGTTACGCACGCTCTAAGCACTTCGCGCAGTTTATTTCCAAGGTTGCAAGCACGCACAAAGTTACAAGGATCATGCAGCGTAACAGGCCTGTTGTTAACTTCAGGGTTTAATTTTAGCTGCCCTGTGCGGATATAGTAAGAAACTTCATCATGCAAATGAACAATTGGCACGTTAATAGGTCTATCTGTCATGCTCGGAACATACATTTTACCTGCACGCCAACCATGTCCGCATTCGCCCCAAACCACTTTTTTAACGTTCAGCTTTACAATCTCATCAGAAAGCCTCATTATATTATGTCTAAGCGTATACCTTTGATCAAAGAGCAAGCCAAAGTTACCTGCTTCTGCAATCTCACTGCTCATTGTCCAGTTAACCCCTAGATAATGGAAAAACTTAGCTACCCCCATCATCGTTTCAGGATTCAACAAAAAGTCAGCAGATGAAGGAATATATAATATATCAGAGTTCGGTTTATCTATAGGAATCTTAATATCCACACCAGTCTCTTCCTTCATCTCTTCTTCTAAAAACTCACAAGTATCAACCAATCCTGCTTTTGGAAGCCCCGTGTGGTTTCCCGTTTTATACATAGCTGCTCCTACCTGTGCATGAAGGTTGGGCACCATTCCAAGCCAGTGTAAAAGCTGTCTGCCCGCAAATGTAACCTCACAGGTGTCAATGCCAAACGGGCACACAAGTGCACATCGCCTGCACTCATTGCATTGATAAAAATAAGCATACATTTTATTTATGGTATCCAGCGTCAAAGGCTCTGCCCCTGCTAATTTACCGAACAGCTTGCCTTCCAAAGTATATGCGGCTTTCCATGCTTTCCTGAATAAATCAGCTCTATTAGTGGGGATATTGTTTGGATCACGTGTTCCCAAATACGTATGACAGTTTTCAGCACAGTGCCCGCACTTAGTACATGATTCCATAGCTAACATAAGCGGTCTATACTTTTCAACTAAGTATTTTAAGTGTTTAAGAGCTTCTTCCACTTTGCGGTCATCTGGGACAGGAACAATAGAAAGCGCTCTCATTTCTTTTTCATTTGCCATAGGTGGAGCTTTATATTTCATTTCTGCCATAATTTACACCTCCTCTGTACTCTTGCCAGAAGCACTGACACCAGACCCCGGTTTTGCCCCTGGAAGTCCTGGCGCAGGTTCTACATATGGCCTGTCGATAATCCATCTGTTAACAAAAATTCCAGGTAGATGCAACAACTTGCTAAATGGAAATACTATGAGCAAAATTTGTACTAAAAACACATGGATTACAAACGCTATATTTATTTCCTGCGGATCAATAGTTATCGGTTGAAATGTCAACAGCTGTGCAATATATGTCCTTGCTACCTCATAATCTACGCTATATCCTGGCACTAAACGCATAAAATTACCCGCTGAAACAATGCCCAGAAGAAGCAATAAATGCAAGTAATCCGCTACATAAGAAGAAATTCTAACTTCTTCTATAGCAATTCTGCGATATAATAAATACAAAAGTGCCACCGCAATTATAATACCAAATGCCGTTGCAAACAACTCAGATAAATACTTGCTAGCTCCTTCACTAAGCCCAACGTACACAAATTGTTTTCCTAAAAATGCAAACCCAACTATGTGCCCTGCAATAATTCCGGCAAGCGTAACATGCATAATCCATGCTCCTGCCCACAAACTCTTATCGCCTTTAAATAAACTTTTAAAAAACGCAATTTCTGTAATATACCTACCAGCTGCACCAGCTTTTGTTTCAGGAGCAGGAGTTAAAACTATGTTGTGCACTATCCTAGCTTTAAACCATCTCGCAATTCGATAAATCATGCCCAGTACAAAAATTGTCACAGCAATATACGGCATAACTTGTAGGATAAAATAAGTCATAAAACACACCTCTCTTCTGTTTGTATTTTATTTCACAACTTCTACCAGCCAAACACCCTTCCACTTACAGCTAACTATACACCCCTTTCTAATAAATTCCCTAAATAAAACTGCTTTAAATATATTAATTCCTCCACTTTTTTAAAAAGAATT
>JAJOKN010000128.1 GCA_021129815.1 Desulfotomaculum sp.
TTTATTATATAGATGATGAAAACAAAGCAGTTAAGATTTGCGATATATTTATGCATGATGAATATGAAGATGAAATAAAAAAAGGAAGCTTGCGAAAAGAAAATTACAATACTTTCCAAGATATTTCAATTTTAAGAAGGGAGTAAAAGAAATTTGTATACAACTACATTTTTTTGTGTAGTTATAACACCTATCAACATAGCTGGTGCTAATAGAAATTATTTAGAAATAAGACCACCATCAATAAAGGGATTGATGCGGTTTTGGTGGCGTGCTATTAGAGGAGACCTAGAATTGGAAACTTTAAAAAAGCAAGAGGCTGAAATTTTTGGTACTGCTGGAAGTAAAGATTGTGGTGGGCATAAATCAAAAGTTAATATCAGAGTTTTAGATTTGAATGTCATAGAAGAAAAAAAGAAAAAAATAAAAATCCAAGTTGGAAAGAATTTTGATAATGGGTATAAAGAATTTGAGTCAAAAGTTTTTTATCCAGGTACTTTTAGAATAACTCTAATGAGCAATGATAATAAACAAATTATGTTATACGAATATGTACTGGCAGCTACTCTAATATTAGGAGGGCTTGGCAAGAGAAGTCGCAGAGGTATGGGATGTGTGAAAATAACAAACATAGATAGAAAAGTGCTTGGAGAAAATAACGGAAAAAAAGAAGATAATTTCTTAGAACAAGATAAGTTTTTGTTATCTAGCTTGTTTAGTGATGAAGAAGGCTTTGATAAAAGAAAGATATTAACAAACATAAAAAAAATATTAAATCAAATATCTGAAAAAGAAAATTATATTTTTTTAAAACATGAAGGAAAAATCGAGTTCAAAAGTCAATTGCAAAAAACAGAGAAAGGCACATTTATAAGAGAAATAATGTTAGGAGAAACTGTTTATGAGGGATATGAAAACTTTTTTAAAAAGATAGCAGAAGCTGCACATAAGAATGACTGCTGTTTTACAGGATTTGCAAAGGGTAAAAAACGCTTTGCTTCACCGGTATATGTTTCTGCAATAGGGAATTCTGATAGATTAATTCCTCTGGTTACTGTTTTAAATTTTGATGAAAAGAAAATTTTGAGCTATGAATTTTGTGCGAAAAAAGAAGAGGAAATAAGAAAGCAAAAAAGCTTTATAGAAGAAATTTTGTCGTAAACCTTAGTAGCAGTACATAATTTTATTCAAAAGATATAAAAAGACCTAACGTATTCTGACGATACATAATATTTTAAGGAAGGTGCTGTTTTTATGAAATATTTGCTATTGTTTACTTTTTCACCGGTGCAGGAATTTATTTCTCAGGCTAGAAAAACACAGGATTTATATGCTGGCAGCTATATTCTTTCACATTTGTGCAAAACAGCTTTGAAAAAAGCAGAGAAAGATTACGGTGCAGAAGTTATTTATCCAAAAGCAAATGCGCAGTCTTACCCTAACCGTTTCATAGCTATTTTGTCAGCAGAAGAAAAAGAGTTAGAAAAAATGGGGTGGGATTTACAAAAAACGGTAGAACAAGAATTCTTAACAATCGGAAGGAATATTTTAGAACAAATTTTGATCAACGCTAATAATAGCAATAACAGTGAAGACTCACAAAAATTATTAAAAGAATTTGAAAATCAGTTGTGCGCTTATTTTCAAGTATATTGGGTATTTAAAAAGCTGACTGAAAGCTATAAGCAGGCATATAATGATATAGAGAATTTGTTAGGCAGTATTAAAAATACAAGAATCTTTCAGCAATTACCTGAACAAGGTAGAAAATGTTCACTGACTGGTGAACACAACGCCTTGTTTTATAGAAGAACAGAAAAGGGGAAAAAGCCCAGTCACATTGTGCCTTATGCTTTAGATATTTCAAATGCAGTGCCGAATAAGATGTTAAAAAAAGGAGAAGCGCTGGGAGCAGTGGGGCTTATCAAGCGATTTGCAGAGATGTATCTTAAAAAAGACTTTCATGATTTTAATACTCACTTCCCTTCTACTGCTAAAGTGGCTTTGCTTGATGCGCTTTATAAACTAAAAGAAATTGATGAACCGACATTTGAAATTGCATTAAGAGAAGATTTTGAACCTCAAGCTATTTTTGATTTGGATAACCAGAAAATGCCCGATGATTTAACTGGAGAACAAATATCAAATGCAGAAAAAGTTTATAAAAAATTAAAAGAAAATAAAATTGACTTTACATCTTATTATGCTTTGATAATGTTTGATGCAGATAGCATGGGGGCATTTTTATCAGGCGATAAACTTAAGGAAAGCGTTGACTTAACAAATTTTCATGAAACATTAAGCGAACAGTTAGCAGATTACGCTAAAAAAGCCAAGCAAATTCTTGAAGAACCCAAAGGGCAAGTAGTATATGCAGGTGGAGATGATTTTTTAGGATTTATAAATCTTCATTATTTACTTGAAGTATTAAAAGAGCTGCGTGAAAAATTTGACGAGATTGATTTAACAGAGTTTACAGACGAAAAGTTGACTTTTTCTGCTGGTGTAGTGATAGCTCATTTTAAGATGCCACTGCTAGAAGTGTTGAAGAAAGCTAAGGAAATGGAAAAAGCAGCTAAAGAGATAGATGCTGATAAAGATGCTTTGGGATTAGCTGTGCTGAAACGTTCTGGTGAGACGGTACAAGCGGTTTATAAATGGAAGTGCGATGATAAATTAACGACAGATTTGTTAGAAGTTATAAACCAAAAGCTGAATTCAGAGTTTTCAGATGCATTTATTAAAAACCTTAATGCAGTGTTAAGTAAGTCTCTGGATAAAAAAGGGTCTATCTTAACTCCAGGTTTTAATGAACAAATTGAAAGATTGGGGTACGTTGATGAGGATCTTTTGTTAGATTCAGAACTTAGGAGGTTAGTAGCAAGGGCATATTTAGGAGATAAAAGTGAGGAAACAAAAAAGCGCCAGCGAGTAGAAGGGCTGATGAATGTATTAAAGCCACTCTATGAGAATAAAGGCAGTACAGCAAATTTTTTAAAGCTTTTGAGTATTATTGCATTTAACAAAAAGAAGGTGAAAAGAAGTGATAATTAAAATAGACGCACTGGATACATTGTTTTTTCGAGATGGCAGACCATTTGCCATGGGAGAAGATACTTGGGCAAACAGTATATTTCCATGTTATCCCTCGGTTATTTATGGGGCGTTGAGGGCAACGTATTTTGCAAATAATGTTTCCAAGATAAGCCTTGCTAATACAGAAAGTGATCCTACAGCTAGTTTAAAAATACAAGCTATTTATTTAAAAATAAATGATACTTTTTATTGGCCACTACCACTTGATTGTGTGAAAATCAAAGGGGAAAAAGCAGAAGATGGCTTGATAGAAGTCTTTTTAATAAAAAGGAACAGTAAAATAAGAGAAGATATTGTTTCTAATTATCCTTGCACTGATTTGTTACATCTACCTGAAGGACCTGAAAATCAAAAAGTTGATAATGTGCCAGATGGGATATTGGATGAATATACACTACGAGAATACTTATACTCCAAATGGGGTAGTGATTCTGTAACAGTGAGACAGTTGTCTGATTGCATTACGCTAGAGCCTAAAATAGGCATTGGGAGAGATAAAACAACACAAACCACATCGGATGAACAAAAGCTTTATAGAGTGGAAATGATACGTCCAGCAAATATCGGTGAACAAGCTTCCATAGTTGTTGAGTTTACTGGAATTGATATACCATCTAACGGCTTTATGAAACTAGGTGGAGAAAACAAGGCGGTATATTACGAAGAAATCGATGGGATTAGCATAGAGCCACCAAAACTAAAAAATAAGGTTTTCAAGCTTTATTTAGCTACACCAGCGATACTTGAAAAGGGATGGTTACCAGGCTGGGTTGATGAGGAAAGTTTAACTGGCACATATAAAGGGAACAAACTAAAGCTATTAACTGCTGCAATAGGTAAATATATTTCCATAGGAGGGTTTGATATGCGTAAGAAAGAACCCAAAACAATGTATAAAGCAGTACCAGCAGGCAGTGTTTATTATTTTGAACTTGTAGATGGAAATTTGACTAAAGTGGTTGATGTGTTTCATGGTAAATCTGTATCTGATTTTCAAGCAGAACAAGGATTTGGTTTGGCTTTGGTAGGTGAGATATAGTATGGAGATAAAAATAATTACTACTGTGGGGATGTCTATATTTGATAATTTTTGCAAT
>JAJOKN010000129.1 GCA_021129815.1 Desulfotomaculum sp.
TATAATTTAAAGGCTTAGTTTTTACAAGCCTAACTGCTTGTGTTCGTATAAAACGAATACGCTTCATCAATAAAAAGAATCCCTCCAAATGCTTTCTTAATATTCTATCTCGTTTTTTTTAGCTGTATGGCCTATATATTCACCAACTTTATTTATTTGATCAGCTGATTCATACGTCAAAGCATTTTTACCTGATTTTTGACAGGTAAGCTTAAATCTACTCTCTGCTTCACATTTACTGTAAGCCTTTTTAAGCTCACAGTTAGGAATATTATTGAACAAACCAGCCTTTTTGCTCTGCCACATTTTAGTTTTCATAATATCACATTCACCTCATAAAATAAAATCCTGCTATTTTATAAATTTTTGCTATATGATATGATGTCTAGCGAAATCCCGTCCCGCACTCACTTGCAAGGCTCAAAATATAAACATACCAAGTGAGTGCGGGACAGGATCACAATATATGTTATTATTTGTTATGTCAAAAAATTCATTGGAGGAGCAGTATGTATCTAGTAAGCAAAGAAAGACTAGAGAAAATGAAAAGAGTTCTCCTGTATCGTCAGGACACTTTAAGGGTTTTTATGGACTACGTATATTCCCATCACAATCTTTCAGCTATAGTGCGCACCTGCGATGCTGTAAATGTTGGCAAGCTTTATTACAGGCATCAAAAAGAGATAAAGCTCAACAAAGAAGTTGCGCTGGGTGCTCATAAATGGATATTTACAGAATATGTAAAAGATATTGATAACTTTTACAGAGACATAAAGAAAAAAGGCTATCAAGTGCTTGTAACCCTGCTCAGCAAAGATGCTGTTGATTTTCGAAAAGTGGATTATACAAAGCCTACGCTTGTAGTGTTAGGAAATGAAGTAGATGGAGTGAGCAAAACCAGCTTAAAGTATGCTGACAAGAAAATCATCATACCTATATATGGCATGACACAGAGCCTCAATGTATCAGTCGCAAATGCCGTGATTTTATATGAAGCTCAACGCCAGAGAGCATTAAAGGGAATGTACGACAAGCCTTCTTTATCAGAGGAAGTCATAGAAAAAACGCTAAAAAAATGGGCTTACGATGATATTATAAACAAAAAACGCTAGTTATTTTACTTCTCAAGCACTTTCCTCAAATACTGGCTAGTATAAGATTTTTCTACTTTGATTATTTCTTCCGGCGTTCCTGCTGCTATTACTTCGCCGCCCTTGTCCCCACCTTCTGGTCCTAAATCTATTATGTAATCCGCTGTTTTAATTACATCCAAGTTGTGTTCTATAACTACTACTGTGTTGCCGCTATCCACCAATCTGTGCAGCACTTTCAGCAGCCTGTTTATGTCATCTGCATGCAGTCCGGTAGTCGGCTCATCTAAAATATACATAATTCCAGAAGTATTTGCCTTACCTGTTTTTGAAAGCTCTGTCGCTAGCTTTACTCTCTGTGCTTCGCCGCCAGAAAGTTTAGGCGCTGATTGTCCCAATCGAATATATCCAAGACCTACATCCTGCAAAGTTTTTAGTTTTTTATATATACTCGGTATATTTTGAAAAAAATCAGCTGCAGCATCTACTGTCATATCCAGCACATCTGCTATATTTTTGCCTTTGTAGCGTATTTCCAGCGTCTCTCGATTATAGCGCCGTCCTTTGCACACTTCACACGGCACATAAACATCCGGCAAAAAGTGCATCTCTATTTTGATAATGCCATCTCCCTGACAGGCTTCGCATCTGCCGCCCTTCACATTAAAGCTAAACCTGCCCGGCTTATACCCCCTTGCTCTAGATTCAGGCGTCCTAGCAAAGAGTTCGCGTATATAAGTAAACACGCCTGTATAAGTAGCTGGATTGGAGCGCGGTGTACGACCTATCGGTGACTGATCTATTACTATCACTTTATTTATATGCTCTATTCCCGTTATTTTTCTACATTTCCCAGGACGCACACGGCTTTTATTCAAATGTTTTGCCAAGTACTTATATAAAACTTCATTTATAAGAGTGCTCTTGCCCGAGCCGCTGACACCAGTTACACAAGTAAATACGCCCAATGGAATAGCAACATCTATGTTCTTTAAGTTATTTTCACTTGCACCCATAATCTTTATGAATAAATTCCACTTTCGCCTTTTCTCAGGAATTGGAATAAACTTTTTGCCACTCAAATACTGACCTGTTATTGAATTAGGGTTATCAGCTATCTGCTGCGGCGTTCCCGCTGCCACTACTTTACCGCCGTTCTCACCTGCCGCAGGTCCGATATCAATTACATAATCTGCTGACAAAATTGTGTCTTCATCGTGTTCAACCACTATCAAGCTATTTCCAAGATCTCTCAGTCGCTTCAAAGTCTCAATGAGCCTAGAGTTATCTCTTTGATGGAGACCTATGCTCGGCTCATCGAGTACATACAGAACACCTGTAAGCCCCGATCCAATTTGAGTAGCCAGTCGAATGCGCTGCGCTTCTCCACCAGAAAGAGTGCTGGCAGCGCGATTCAAAGTAAGGTAATCCAATCCAACGTTCACCAAAAACATAAGCCTATCGTTTATTTCTTTAAGCACTTGCCTTGCGATAAACTGCTCGCGTTCAGTAAGAGCCAAGTTCGTCAAAAACTCATGCAACTTAACTACTGTCATATCCGACAGTTCAAAGATATTTTTGCCACCAATCAGCACAGACAATGCCTCTTTTCTGAGCCTCGTACCACTACACGCACTGCAGGGCTTTTCTATCACATACTGCTCTAGCTGTTTTCGCCTGTATTCAGAAGCTGTTTCCATATACCAGCGGCTTAAAATATTTACAATGCCCTCAAAAACAGTAAAATACCTTCTCGTCCTGCCATAGCTGTCGATATATTCAACTGATATTTGCTGCCCACCAGTACCATATAGAATACATTTTAAATCTTCTTCATTCATGTCTTTAACTGGAACATCTAAACTAAACCCATAAAAATCAGCTACTGCTTCTAAAATATTAAAGCTGTTGCTGTCCAGCGTCCGCACCCAGCCCTCTATAGCGCCTTCTCTGATTGACTTGTTTTTATCCGGTATGATCAAATCAACATCTATTTCTTTTCTCACACCCAACCCTGTACAAACTGGGCATGCTCCAAATGGACTATTAAAAGAAAACGATCTCGGTTCTATGTCAGGCAAATCGATGTTGCAATTAACACAAGCAAATTTTTCACTGAATATAATTTCTTTATCTCCGACTATATCCACCAGTACAACGCCATCACTAGCTTTAAGAGCCGTCTCTAAAGAATCTGCAAGTCTTTTTTCTATCCCTTTCTTCATAACTAGTCTATCTACAACTATCTCAATAGTGTGCTTTTTATTTTTTTCAAGTTTTATTTCTTCATCAAGCAAAAACACCTGCCCATTTATGCGAACGCGCACATATCCATCTTTTCTTATTTTTTCCAAAACACTTGCGTGCTGTCCTTTCTTTGCACGCACAACAGGAGCTAAAAGTTGTATCTTTGTGCCTTCCTCAAGCTCCATCAGTCTATCCACCATTTGATCTACTGTCTGCTTGGCAACTGGCTGCCCGCACTTTGGACAGTGCGGCTTCCCTATACGTGCATACAACAGCCTCAAATAATCATAAATTTCTGTTACTGTGCCTACAGTACTGCGCGGATTATGACTTGTGCTCTTTTGATCTATAGATATTGCAGGCGATAGCCCTTCAATTGAATCCACATCAGGTTTATCCATCTGTCCCAAAAACTGGCGCGCATAAGCCGAAAGAGACTCCACATACCTGCGCTGCCCCTCTGCGTATATGGTGTCAAATGCAAGCGAACTCTTGCCTGAACCTGAAAGCCCTGTTATCACCACCAGCTTGTTGCGCGGTATTTCTACATCGATATTCTTAAGGTTATGAACCCTCGCACCTTTTACTATAATTTTATCCTGCACTCCAACGTTCCCTCTTTCCCATAAAGTTCAATTTTTTCTCACAGCCCAATTTTTACATCATTCAATTTTCACATATAAGATTATACTCCCTAAAACTCAATATTTCAAAAAAATAACACAGCCTCCCAAATATGCACACATCACACATTTAGGAGGCTACAAGTAAAAATTGATAAATAGCTTACTTAAACCTCAGTTGCTTCTAATTTATTTTATTATTCAACAATTCTTTATTTAGTTATTGTTAC
>JAJOKN010000137.1 GCA_021129815.1 Desulfotomaculum sp.
TGCAATGCTTCAAAGCGCTTATCCATTGCTTCAAAGCGCTTATCCATTGCTTCAAAGCGCGCTGTCATCTCGCGCAACATAGCCGCTTGCACTTCTTTCAATGCTTTTAACTCTTCTTCCACCCGCACCATGCGCATAGCAAGTGAATAGTCGCTGACTTTTACCCCTTTTTCATGAGTGAGTTGGGTTATCGTTTCAATAACTAAATCTTTCACTAGAGGCTTTAGCTTTTCTATAGGTATATTCGCATCTTCCACAACAAGTCACCTTCTTTGTAAAGCTATTATAATAATTTTACCACAAATATTTTAAATCAAGATAGATTAAGGTAGATTCCATCTCCTTCACTTGTATGTTTTTATGATAACTTTTTAGATGAATTAGATGAATACAAATATTATATTTCTTCTAAAATATTTACATTTGTTATATTCAAACTGCATTTACTCAAACGTTCATCCATATCTAAATCCCATGTTACTACAAGCGGTAAAATGTCTTTTTGTATTTTAGCAATTTCATCTTCAAGCTTTTTTTCTTTATTTACTACAATATATCTCATTTTTTTATCTGCTGCTACTGTTTTTAATATTTCAAACACTTCGTCTTGAGAACCATAAAACACCAACAGGTCAGGTTTATACTTGGTTGATATTCGCTCTAGTGCTTTTTTAATTCTAATAATTTGTTGATAAGACATTTTCAAATAAGCATAAGTAAGTTTTGTTTTTTCAGCTATGCCTTTTGGAGTTAAAATATAATGCAAGGTGCGGCCGTTTATCCTTTCCAGCTTTATCAGGCCTTCTCTCACCATTTTTTTAATCAACAAGTTCACTGTGCCAACTGACAAGCCAGTGTTCTCTGCAATCTTTCGCTGGGAGGTTTGGTGATTATCTTTTATATACTTCAAAACAGCATACTCGTTTTGCATGCTTGGCAGCTCCCTTGTTTTAGAAATACTCAAAGTTTAAACATTTAATTTTTGAATAGTGTAACACGCTTGATAATACGTGTCAACAACAGCTAGATATATGCAAAAATTTGTGGGCAAAGTGGTTATAATTTATAATTCGAAATAAGCATCTTACCTACAAAAAATTGACACTTCCTATTTTGCCTTTTGATTTTTGAGCTGGTATTTTCTTTTACAATTTAGTAAAATATATAACTGTTAATATAAAGTACAGCTAAAATGTAAAAAATCTAAAAACTTGAGGTGTACAAGCTATGAAATATGTAAAAGCAATACTTGCAAAGTCAGTTATAGTCATATTGCTATTACTCACTGTAATATTTGCAGCAAAGAAACCAGCCACTGCCGCAGGTGTTGATAGATCTTTTGCTGTGTCATTCGTTATAGCAAAGCACTGTGCAATCGTTAAGGCGCTTATAGATTTTAATTGTTTGTGCTACAGCTCTATGAAGGAAGCGGTAAATGCAGCCAAAACAGAAAACAATAGTTCTAAAGCTATTTCAGATGAAGTTGTGATAGAAAGATACGTTGTAGTACCAGGAGATTCTTTGTACAGGATTGCGCGCAGACACGGTATAACTGTCAGGGAATTGATGGAATTCAATAGTTTAAACACAACTATCATACACCCAGGGCAGGTATTGAAAATCCCAAATAATGTAAGTCAATATGGCTTGACAAGCCGTTCTGCGGATATGAACAGCAGCAGACCTAGAATTCCATATACACATGAAGAATTCGATTTGTTAGCTCGGTTGATTTCAGCAGAAGCAAGGGGTGAGTCTTATACTGCACAGGTAGCTGTGGGTGCAGTAGTAATAAATAGGGTATTGAGTCCTAAGTTTCCCAATACAATAAAAGGAGTTATATATCAAAAAGGTCAATTTGGGCCTGTGCGCAATGGTCATATAAACAGACCTGCAGCAAGCTCAAGCATAAGTGCTGCAAAAGAATCGCTGTATGGCAGAGACCCTACAAACGGTGCTTTGTTTTTTACGGATATAAACTCGATGAATAGATTTTTTCATACACTTCCAGTTGCATATAGAGATGGAAGAATGATCTTTTTCTACTCAAAATAAAGTTCAAGCCGAGGTTGAGATGAATTGGATATAAGGTATCGCAAAGCTAAAATTTCAGATGTGGAAGATATTCATAAGTTGATCACTTATTATGCTAACAAAAATTTGATGTTAGCTCGTTCGAGGTCGTCACTATACGAAGGAATACGTGAATTCACGGTAGCAGAACATGACAACAAAATCGTTGGCACGGGTTCGCTGCATATAATATGGGCGGACTTGGCTGAAATTCGCGCGTTAGCTGTGGATGAAAATTATATAAAAAAAGGCATAGGTAAAAGGCTCGTAGAGCTATTTTTGCAGGAAGCTAAAGAATTGGGTATCGCAAGGGTTTTCACGCTGACATATCAGCCTGGTTTTTTTGAACGCTGTGGTTTTAAGTATATTTCTAAAGATGAACTGCCACAAAAAGTGTGGTCAGAGTGCATAAACTGCCCTCAGTTTCCTAACTGTGATGAGCAGGCTATGATTATAAATTTATGAAATTAGGCTTTTATGTATCCTCTTTCCCTTCTTTTACTATTTTCAATCCTTTTTTGCTTATAACCACTGGAAAATTGAGTGCATATCCAGGTCTTTTTAAAAACTTTATCTTGTACTTATTGACTACCAACCAACCCTCTTCAATCATCTTATGCAGCATTTCAACTGCTTCTTCTTCTGTGAGCTTTATTTTTTCAGTAAACACCTGTATCGTTCTATCGGCAAAAGAGGCTCGCTTTTGTGCTTCATAGAGCTCTTTTAGCAAGCTTTTTAGCTCATTCTTATCATTTAAGTCCAAGTTGCTAACACTCCTTTTCTAGTTGAAAAACCATAGTTTATCATATCTACTGAGAATTTTATTAAACAATAAGAGCATGTGCAAGTTTTTTTAATATTATTGCTTATAAAAACGACACGCGCTATAATTACCTTGATGTTTACTAAAAAACTAATGGAAAAGGAGTTTTTTAGATATGTCTTTAAAATGCGGAATAGTAGGTTTACCAAATGTAGGAAAGTCAACTCTGTTCAATGCAATTACTCAGGCAGGAGCTGAGTCAGCAAATTATCCCTTTTGCACTATAGAGCCAAATGTAGGCGTTGTAACAGTTCCTGATAAAAGGCTTGATGCACTCACAAAACTGATAAAACCTCAAAAAACAACTCCAACTACCTTTGAGTTTGTAGATATAGCAGGGTTAGTAAAAGGCGCAAGTCGCGGTGAAGGATTGGGCAATAAGTTTTTGTCTCACATTCGCGAAGTAGATGCGGTTGTACACGTAGTGCGGTGTTTTGAAGACAGCGATGTTACCCACGTTTGTGGCAAAGCAGACCCAATAAGTGACGTGGAAATAATAAATTTAGAACTAATTTTAGCCGATTTAGAAAGCCTTGAGCGCCGCCTCGAACGATTAAAAACTAAATTAAAAGCTAGAGATAAACAAGCTCAAAAGGAGTATGAACTTATACAAAAAATAAAAGAACAAGCATTGGATAAAGGGCTCCCTGTTAGAAATTTAAGCTTAGATGATGAAGAACAACAAATAATAAAACCTCTACATTTACTCACTAAAAAACCTGTAATTTATGCTGCCAATGTAGGAGAAGAACAGCTAAGCCACATTGGCAATGATCCATTGGTGAACAAATTAAAAGAATATGCACAAAAAGAAGGCTCTTCCGTAATTGCAATATCTGCTAAATTGGAATCGGAAATTGCAGAGTTACCGCTTGAAGAAAGAGAATTGTTTTTAAAAGATTTGGGATTGGAAGAATCAGGGCTTGATCGTTTAATACGCGCATCTTATCGTCTACTAGGACTGTGCACATATTTTACCGCAGGCGAAAAAGAAGTGCGCGCATGGACCACTCCTGTAGGCACAAAAGCTCCACAAGCAGCCGGCATAATCCATACCGATTTTGAACGGGGATTTATATGTGCTGAAGTGATTTCTTATAATGACCTAATAGCTGCAGGTTCTGTACAGCAGGCTAGAAAAAGCGGCAAATATCGTTTGGAAGGAAAAGATTATATCGTGCAAGAGGGGGACGTTATACATTTCAGGTTCAATGTTTAACTTCTACCCCGTGTCCCTTTTTAAAATTC
>JAJOKN010000078.1 GCA_021129815.1 Desulfotomaculum sp.
AGAAAAATGTGAAAAGTATTCATTTTGGATATTGTGGTTTATGGTTGCGCTTTATCCGCTTATAGTTATACCGAACGATATCAGCTTTCAATTCAGGTTAGATAGCGAAGTGATGTTCAACGTACCGCCGAATTACTTTTATATGCCGCGTTACTTTATTTTAGCTGCTGCTGCGCTTTGTTCGCTCTGGATATTGCTTTATATGAGCTACAAGAAGCTTCTGCCGCTTGAGAGAAGATGGGAGCTTTTGCCGCTTGTTTTGTTTTTGCTTTTTGGTTTTATATCTGCTTCCCTTGCCGGTTATCCTGTTACAGCGTGGGTAGGCACACCGATGAGATGGAGCGGATTTACAGTGGATTTGTTTTGTATTGCTTTATTTTTGTTGGCGTGGTATATTATTAATAGAGAAGGATTATTAAACTCATTAGTTAAATGGTTTTGTGTATCAGCGGCAGTGGTATCATTTTTAGCGTTATTGCAGTACTGTTTTGGCATATACTTAGTTCCTTATGAAGAGTTTCGCTACGATATGTTTGTCAAGAGCAACACACCTTTTGGCACTATGGCAAATCCAAACTTTTATGGCACCTTTGTGGTAATGGCTCTTCCTGCTGCGTGGATGCTGTTTTTATACAAGTACCGTTCTTTGCAGTGGCTTTTGATTACAATGCTTATTTATGCGGGACTTTTGGTGTCGCTTACGCGCGGTGTGTGGCTTACAGGATGCCTTATGTTTGTGATAACTGCTGCTTATGTGCTCTTTAACAGACAGAACTTTGATTTAAAAACTGGTGCTGACTTGATTGCAAAAAGAAAAAAAGCTCAAAAGGGTATTTTTGATAACTTTTCTCTTTTGCTTAATCAGGCAAACAGCTGGCTAGCCGGCTTGAATCTCAAAAAAGCTTTTGCAGTTGTAGTAGTTGCATTTATATTGGTCACAGCAGTTTTAGTGCCTGTGGATGATTTCAGGCTGCTTGGCAGAGCAGCTACGGTACCGGGAGAAATTGCAGGTGCTGTGGAAG
The DNA here is from genome assembly GCA_021129815.1 of Desulfotomaculum sp. Classification (GTDB taxonomy): domain Bacteria; phylum Bacillota; class Desulfotomaculia; order Desulfotomaculales; family Desulfohalotomaculaceae; genus JAJOKN01. Next base: position 1,023 of record JAJOKN010000078.1, read on the forward strand.
GCGATGATTACGCAGGCTCACAGCGAATATACATCTGGAAAGAAGTTTTAAGAGTGCTCACTGTCAGCTGGGATGTGACGCTTTTTGGCGTGGGACCAGACCATTTGATATACTTTAAAATTCTTACATTATCCGGTGGACTTGTTGACAAAGCACATAATATTTTCTTAGAAAGAGCTGTAACGCAAGGAGTGCTAGCGCTTGCATTTTATTTGGTATTTATGGGAGTGGTGCTTTACCGCTTGCATAGGTATGGGTATATGGGTTTCTTGTTGTGGCTAGTCATAGTTTCTTACTTGGTTCAAGGGTTTTTCAATATAGAGACAGTAATGACTGTGCCGATATTTTGGATAATCTTGGGGCTTGCAATGGCGTATAAGGATAAATGTATAAAGAATGATATTTGAAGCAAATTAAGAAAAAGTAAAGAGTTTAAGAGGTTAAAAGTGAAAAAAGTGAAAAAATTAATAAGGATAAAGGAATAAAATCTTTTTAATTAAGGTTAGAAGTGAGTTTTTTTAATTTATGAGATAAATTTTAGCGAATTCACGTGCTGACATAGAAAAAGCAATTGTGGATGCGGAGTATGAGATCGGTTAAGTTGAATAAAAATGTGTATCGCAAAAAAATATGTTAATTGATTGGTGGCAGTTCTCTGTGTAGATTGCCACCGTAGCTTTTTGTTGAGGAGATTTATACTAGAAAATATGGTAAAATAAAGCCCAGAAAGAATATTTAACAACGTTTAGGGGGCTTTAAATTTAATGGCAGTAGATCAATTAAAAATACGCAATTTTTGCATAATAGCTCACATAGATCACGGCAAATCTACGCTGGCAGACAGGCTGCTTGAATATACCGGTGCCATTGATAAGAGAGAAATGGAAGATCAAGTGCTGGATACGATGGAGCTGGAAAAGGAACGCGGCATCACTATAAAGCTGCAGCCAGTGAAGTTGGAATATAAAGCTTCAGATGGCAACACGTACTTGCTGAACATAATAGACACACCGGGACACGTGGATTTTACCTATGAAGTGTCAAGAAGCCTTGCAGCATGTGAAGGTGCGCTTTTGGTAGTAGATGCATCGCAGGGGATAGAAGCTCAGACGCTTGCTAATGTTTATTTGGCGTTGGAACACGATCTTGAGATAATTCCTGTAATCAATAAGATAGATTTGCCTAGTGCTGATCCAGAGAGAATTAAAAGAGAAATAGAAGAGACTATAGGGCTTGATGCTGAAGATGCGATTTTAGTTTCTGCGAAGACAGGGCAGGGTGTACCTGAAGTGCTTGAACAGATAGTGAAGAAAATTCCTCCACCCAAAGGAGATGCATCTGCGCTGTTAAAAGCGCTGATATTTGATTCGTATTATGATCCTTATAAAGGCGTGATTGCGTACGCGCGCATTTTTGAAGGAACGATAAAAAAGGGTATGAAGATAAAGATGATGGCTACTGGATCAGAGTTTGAAGTGGATGAAGTAGGTGTATTTAAGCCAAAACTTTTTGAAACCGAAAGCCTTACAGCTGGTGAAGTTGGGTTTATAGCAGCTGGCATTAAAAATGTAAAAGAGTGTAGAGTGGGCGATACTATAACAGATGCAGAAAATCCTGCTGAAGAACCCCTTCCGGGCTACAAAAAAGCTGTGCCTGTAGTGTTTTGCGGCCTTTACCCTGTTGACAATGCTGATTATGACGACTTGCGCGATGCCCTTGATAAATTGAGTTTAAATGATGCTTCTTTAGTTTATGAACCGGAAACTTCTGAAGCTTTGGGATTTGGATTTAGATGTGGTTTTTTAGGCCTTTTGCACATGGAAATAATTCAGGAACGGCTGGAGCGCGAATATAATTTGAGCATAATCACTACCGCGCCGAGCGTGGTGTATCACGTATATACCACGGCAGGTGATGTGGTAAAAGTGGAAAATCCATCTAAAATGCCTCCACCTGGAAAGATAGACCACTTAGAGGAGCCATTTGTAAAAGCTACAATAATGGTGCCAAAAGATTTTGTGGGTTCGATTATGGAATTGTGCCAAGAGCGGCGGGGAGTATTTAAAAATATGGAATATGTTGGGATTTCAAGAGTTATGCTCACTTATGAACTGCCACTTTCTGAAATTGTTTTTGATTTTTTTGATCAGCTCAAGTCGAGGACAAAAGGCTATGCTTCGTTTGATTATGAGATGATTGGTTACAGAGAGAGCAAACTTGTGAAGATGGACATACTTGTACATGGTGAGACGGTGGATGCGCTTTCATGTATAGTGCATAGGGATAAAGCATATTATCACGGACGGGCGCTCATAGCAAAGTTAAAGGAACTCATTCCGCGTCATCAATTTGAGATACCTATACAAGCTGCCATTGGCAATAAAGTGATAGCGCGTGAAACTGTAAGAGCGCTCAGGAAAGATGTGCTGGCAAAGTGCTATGGAGGAGATGTGACCAGAAAGCGAAAGCTTTTAGAAAAGCAAAAAGAAGGCAAAAAGCGCATGAAGCAGCTTGGAAGGGTTGAAATGCCGCAGGAAGCATTCATGGCAGTGTTGAACGTGGGTGAGAAACAGAAGTGATTGACGCAAGATAAGAAAGGTTAAAAGATTAAGAGATAGAGAGGCGAAGGTGATTTGAGAGCTAAAATTTTATTTCATAAATAAAGTTATGCGACGGCGCAAAGGGGATTTGAAAAGTGAAAAGTAAGAGATAAGGCATTTGGGATTTCTTGTGATATAACTAGATCTTGTGATATAATTAGATGTAGAGCTTTAACTTTAAAGGTAGTGTTTTAGCTATGCTGGAACATGGAAAAAAAGAACAAGACAACAGTGAGAAAAATGAAGAACAAGAGAGCAAAAAGCAGGAATATAGATATCCAAAAGATGTTTTATTTTGGCAGCTGGGTGCAAGTAGAGCTGCAGGATATATAAAGAAGTAAAAGAAGTGGCTCGTCGTGTTGATGTGATAGATCAAAAATTTGACAGAAAAATAGAAAGAAATTACGATGAGTTGAAGTCAGTAGAGCGAAAGCTT
>JAJOKN010000042.1 GCA_021129815.1 Desulfotomaculum sp.
CGCATCTCATAGTCTTACTACGAGTGCCTCTGTTATACGTCATCAAGAACTCACACCTTTCTTTGAGTATTTCCTTTGTTCATACAGAACTAAATTAAGTGGAATTATGAGCTTTTCTCCAAACTTTTCAATGTCTTCTATCAGTTTTCCTGCCAACGCATTTGTATAGTCCTGACCTTTTTCTTTTAAGAGCTTTTTAGCCAACGTATATCTCAAAAGCGCTTTCCACCTAGCATTTATCAATATAGTTTCATTTGAAGCATCGCTTGTGAGTTTCTGTTTCATGTTTATGAACTCATATAGCTTATACATAATTCCCATAGACAGATCATTTAACAGCTTTGAAAACTCTTCTTTTTTGTCAAGCAACTCATCCAGTTCCTCATTTCTCACAACTATATCAAATATTGTACTGTTGTTTTTATTTCCATGTGTTTTAGCTTTGTGCAAATCTTCTTCTGCTTTATAAGCCATCTGTGTAATCGGTGCATTGTAGTTAGTAAGAGTTATTCCAAAGCTCAAGTGCAAGTCATCGTTTTTAGTGAATTCTTTAAAAGTGCTCACTATGTCTTTTTGGATTTTCATTATGTCCTTGTAGTGACCGATTAAAAACAGATCGTCTCCCCCTGCAAACACCGTATAAATGTTTTTGTAACGCTCCCTTATCATTTTCTTGAGCAAAGTAGTGAAATAGAAATCCATAAGCCTCGAAAGCGACACTATTCTAGAAATAGTTGACTTATCCACTAACTCGCCATTTTCAGCTCTTCCTTCCCCTATGATAGCCAGCTCTTTTCCGTTTACTATTCGCCTTTTAAATCCGTTCACAAAAATGCTGCCCAAATTATCCACATCTGCCTTTAATATAGCAAGATATTTTCTGCCATAAAATCCATCACTTCTTGCCTCAAGTCCGCTTACTGCTATGCAGTCAAAACTCTTAACTCCTTTAAAATCTTCTTCTTCCAGCCATTCCACCAGCTGATACCTGCTATCGTCTTTATCTTTTTCAGTAAACTCTGGAAGATAATTTGCTACTCTTTTAAACGCGAAGTTCTCATTTTCATTTACAGAAAAATAAACCTTGCCGACCTCTTTTTTCTCTTCAACTATATCTATTCCATCCAAAATGCCTTTTTGTAAGTCAAATTCAATATAATTGAATTTAGATATCTTCTCACCCCATTCTTTGAACTTCTTACAATAAAAACAAATGCATATCTCACCTTCTTCGCTAGGAATCTTAGTTGGTATAGTTCCACAGATATCGCATCTCTCATACCCCTCACGAAATGAATTTATATAATCGCAAAACACATCAATTCTCACGTCAACTTTGAGCTTTGCTTGTTCAAACTTCACAGCCAGCTTTTTAAAAACTTCAGAAGCTTTGCCATAAGCTAAATTTGAGAATCGTTCTTCAATATAATCGATCACAAACTTTGTTTGCAAATAATTTATCTTTTTAAATTCCTCATTTACTTCACTTCTCACTTCATTCAAAATTTTTTCAATGTCATCAACTTTCGGCGCAAGTATTGTAAACTTACCACCTGCGTTTATTATGATTGAAAGCGGAGTGATATTCAGCATGCTACAAATTTTCAAAGCAATGAAGTCAACAGCCAGCGAAACAAACAGCGACCTTGCACGAAAAATTTTAGCCAAGTATTTGTTGCTCTTGCCTTCCTTAGCAAAAATGAAATCCTGAATCCCTGTGAAATCTCCTTGGATTAAATAAAACTTCTCTTTATCTTGCAGCATAGCTGTAGCTATCGCAGCAGTGACTAACATGTGATCAAATAAAGAAATGTCAGGATATGATTTATAGCTTGAAGCTGGTATGAAAGTGGTATATTTTTCTAAAACTGACACCAGGTTTAAAAAATCCTGCATGCTGTTATCAGTGAACTTAAGTTTCAATTCTTTTATATCTCTCAAAAACTCTTCATACAGGTCGCTGTATCTTTTTTCTGCCTCTTTCTCGTCTTTATACTCTTTATTGCTGTTCGACATCGCTATATCCTCAGTGAACTTCTGCAGTTCAAAATAATATTTTTTTGGCTTGTGTTTTAACCCAACCTCGCTGAAAATAGATATGAGCTTGCTTCTTTTAAAGTTTCCGCCTTCGCCTTCCTGTCTTTCCCAGCTCGCATAAATATCAGCTCGCTTTATTATCTCCTCATGACCGCTTAAATTGGATTTATGATGCGAAGCTGCTAAGTAAATCAAGTTTTTTAAGTCAGCAAACCCCATCTCTTCTAATGCCCTGCTAGTATGTGCTGCGTGCAAATAGTAACATCTTCCGTCGCTATCACAAACTGAAAAGTTTAAGTCAAAATTTTCTACACCTTTACCAGTCCTTTGCCTGAACTTTCCTATGTCGTGCAGAAGTCCTGCAAGCGCTATGAGATCGCTATCTTTTATATTCATAATTTGCACCTCTTTATTCACAAATCCTCACACACCCAAACCCCTGACTGTTTTTACTGCCAAGACCTGCATCTATTGCTGTTTGTAAAACCAGCTCTGGAGCAGAAAGCTTTAGCTTTCCTGAATAGCCCTTTATCACAGTGCCTTTATAATTTATAACTACAAGCTTTTGTTGCCCTGCTGCTTTAATCTCTATTTCATCTCTTGAGAGCGTCTTATCATAAATCAGCTTGTATTTTTTCAGCAAGTTTTCTGCTATCAACTTTTCATATTCTGGCTCTCCAGGTTGAAAATAGCACGTGTATTTTCTGCCATTTGGCTTTAGCATGGTGCTGTACGCAACCACTGGTGAAAGGGTCTTGATTATTATGCTGTTGCTGATAACCTGTTGAGATACGTTTTCAATTCCAATTATAGGCACTTCATAGCCGCCCAAGTTAACATAACTCTTGTCAATCAGCGAATTCACTACTGACCTGCAGAACTCCTCTAGTGGAGATGAAACTATAAACGAAAATACGCCTGAAAAAGAAATGGTCTTCTCTTCGCTGTTTATGTGGTATTTCCCATAGATTTTAGAAAAAGTAAAGAGTTTAAATTTTCTGTTGCTCACTTCAAAGCCTCTGTCATGTAAAAAGCCCGCCACTTCTTTACTCGCCATATTGTAAACAACAGCTTGTAAAATATGATTGTAGTGAATGGGTAGAGTTACGATTTTTTCGCCTGAACTTAAAATTACTTTTATCTGAATAACAACTCACCTCAAGTCATAAAGTAATCGTTAAAAACACTTGATTTGACTTCTTTTATAAAAAAATTTTAAAGCTTTTTAAGTTTTTTAAACTTTTAAATAATCATTCTACAAGGTTTTTAAAATTCCTTGTATTTTTAACAAATTCCAATAAAGAATATATAATACATATTATGGAAATATAACTAATAAGGTTTTTTAAACTCCTACAAGGAATTGTCATCTTTTACACCCACTGTTGCAATTGCTTGGAATTTCTGTTATAATTGAGTTGGATCTCTAATCTCGTAAAAAGTTTCTTAGGAATTCTTTTCCAAGTTAAATTTTTTAAAGGAGGGATAAGTGATGGGGCTTTTCGATAAGATCAAAAAAGCAGCAAAAAAACTCTCTGCTGACCTAAAAAAAGATGACTTTTTGATGGATGTAGTAGATCAAATGCTTCAAACTAGGTGGAAAAAAATAAGCGAAAAGAAAAGCGAAGGGGATATAAAAGTAGATGTAGCAAGCGGTAAAATTGGACTTGCAGATAGCACCGAAAAAGATATAGTCTATGAAGTGTATGGAACAAAAGTGTACGTTGAGCTGGAACATGAATATCCTTACCTTGAAATAGAAGTGAAAAAGGGGTTGTCAGGCTTTTTTGATATTGGCAGAAATGAGTATTATCGCAAGCTTAAGATTGACGATTTTGTAGAAGTAGTGGGTGATGAATTTCGCTTAAAGAATGCGGATATCTTGGAGAATGAAATAGATACTCTGATGAAAACAGTTGAACGCAAAATACAGTCAATGTAGCGTAATAAAGAAACAAAAAA
>JAJOKN010000054.1:0-1184 GCA_021129815.1 Desulfotomaculum sp.
AAAGATAAATACCAATCATAGAGGTAATTATGGTTGATTTAACTGCCGAATTCTGAAATATTTCCCATATTATTGTTTATGAAATTTTCAAAGGTCAGATAGATGCTGTCTAAAACCCTGTTTCTACACTAAAATCAACTTTTTAATTTTTAGGAAAAACCATTGTATATTATTATCAATTTTATGTTAAAATAAGCTGGAATTATAATTTTTTTTAGATGTGTTTTAGTGATTTTGAAAGGAGGCATTGAAAAGGTGCCAGTTAAAAAAGTTGTAGTCATTGGAGCAGGCTCAGTAGGTGCAACTACTGCTTATAATTTTGCGTCGGCTGATTGGGTGGATGAGTTGGTTTTGATCGACATAAACAGAAATAGGGCTGAAGGAGAAGCAATGGATATCGCTGATGGCACAGTGTTTAGCGGGACTGTAAAAGTGTATGCAGGAAATTACGAAGACACAAAAGATGCTGTGGTAGTGGTTTTTGCTGCTGGCGCAAATCAGAGGCCAGGGGAAACACGGCTGGATCTAGCAGGGCGCAACCTCAATGTGCTTCGTGATGTAATTGAGAAGTTATGTAAATATTGGAGTGGGGGAGTGCTGCTCATAGTTACAAACCCAGTAGATGTTTTGACATATGCAGCACAAAAGTTTTCAGATTTGCCGTCAAACTTGGTGATTGGTACTGGCACAGTTTTGGATACAGCGCGTTTTAGATATTTGCTCAGCAAGCATTGTAAAGTAGATGCGCGAAATGTGCATGCTTATGTATTAGGAGAGCATGGGGATTCTAGCGTATGCGTTTGGAGCTCGAATACCATTGCATGTGTGCATATAGATGAATTTTGTAAACATAGAGGAATACCAATTCCTGATAGAAAAGAATTTTCAGATAAAGTAAAGAGAGCTGCAGCTGAGATTATAGCTAGGAAAGGTGCAACGTACTACGCTATAAGCCTTGGTATAAGGCGAGTATGTGAAGCTATTATACGAAACCAAAACAGCGTGCTGACAGTGTCAGGTTTGATAGATGGCCAGTATGGTATTACAGGCACAGCATTTAGCTTACCAACGGTTATAGGGCAAAAAGGACGCATAGAAGTGCTTGGCATTTCACTATCTCAAGAAGAAGAGCAAGAACTCATAAACTCAGCAAATATTTTAAAGCAAGTGCAAAGAGAGCATGG
>JAJOKN010000054.1:1284-3988 GCA_021129815.1 Desulfotomaculum sp.
GCTTATCTCTCTTAACCATAAGTATATCCATGCATTTAGTGTGTTCTTGCTGTTCAGCACGATAACTGGAATGAGCTCTCTTTTGTACAGTACTCCGTTGTCTTCTAGTTCATCGAGCTCTGAAAAGGTAACTTCGTCAACCTCATATACTTCTCCCAACACTTTGCTGTTGGGTTTGCGCACTGCTCCGGGGTAGTGGGGAGTGACGTTGTACAGCGCTATGCCTTCTGCTATGGCAGTACCGATGAATTTTTGGTTTTCTAGCAAGTGATGGTTGCTTCTATTTTTCATCAAGGTACCATATACGAAAACTTTCTCAAGTATAATAGATGCTAATTGCAACCCCCTATCAAACTTTATGCTATGTGCTTTATTAAATCAAGCATTCTGACTGAATAGCCCCACTCATTGTCATACCATGCGAATACCTTAACGAGTCCAGTTTCAAGCACTGTGGTAAGCATACCATCTACAATGCCGGAATATGGATTGCCGTTGTAGTCAGTTGATACTAAAGGTGTTTCTGTGTAGCCCAATATTCCCTTTAAGCTGTTTTCAGAAGCTTCTTTAAAGGCGCTGTTTATTTCTTTCTTGCTCGCTTTTTTGTCTAATTCTATCACTAAATCTACAGCAGATACATTTGGGGTTGGAACTCTAACTGCGAAGCCGTTCAATTTGCCTTCTAACTCAGGAATTATAAGCCCTACTGATTTTGCTGCGCCGGTAGTTGTTGGAATCATGGATAGTGCTGCAGCACGAGCGCGCCTTATATCTTTATGAGGAAGGTCTAGCAATTGTTGGTCATTGGTGTATGCGTGAATTGTGGTCATGAGCCCTTGCTTTATACCAAAGTTGTCATGTAACACTTTAACAACAGGCACTAAGCAATTTGTAGTACACGAAGCACCAGAGATTATTTTATGATAATTAGCATCGTATATTTGTTGATTTACACCCATCACAATAGTAGCGTCCACACCTTTTCCTGGAGCACTTATTACTACTTTTTCTGCGCCTGCTTTTATATGTTTTTCAGCACCTTCTCTTGTTCTAAACTTACCTGTTGATTCCAGCACTACTTGTACATTTAAATCTTTCCATGGCAGTGCTTCGGGGTCCTTTTCTTTAAATACCTTTATAAATTTCCCATTTACGTAAAAGCCAACTTCACCTTCTTTGTACTCCACTTGTGCGTTAAAAGTGCCGTGCACTGAATCGTATTTTAATAAATGTGCTAATGTTTTAGGTTCCGTTAAATCATTTACAGCTATAATTTCTATTTCTGGGTATTCAAGAGCTGCACGCAACACACAACGCCCTATGCGCCCTAAACCGTTGATTCCAACCTTTACTACCATAATAAAAAACCTCCTAAAATCAAGTTAATTTTACCTTTTAAGCTAACTATAACAAAGTATGTACACAACTGTAAACAGTTTTTTGTTAAAAAATATTTTAATACAATGCAGTTTTATATATTTTTACTCGTATAAATATCTGTAAATCTGATAATTGAACAGTACTTTTCTTATGTAATGTCTTGTTTCGGGAAAAGGTATTTGATTTATCTCGTTTATTTCACCGTTTAGATTTTTATCTTTAATCCATTTAGTTACATTGCCTCTTCCAGCATTGTAGGCTGCTAAAACGAGTATTTTATTATTGTTGAACTCTTTGTTTAAATCAGAAAGATACCATGTGCCCATTTCAATGTTTGTTGATGGGTGATAGAGTTTTTCTGGTGTAAAGTCATTTATCCCTCTTGTTTTTGCTATCCATTTTCCTGTATCGGGCATTATCTGCAACAATCCTATTGCTCCAGCATCAGATATTGCTTTAGGATTAAAATCGCTTTCTGTTTTTATAAGCGCGGCCACAAATAAAGGATCTAAATTATGTATAGCTGCTTGGTGTGTTATTATATTGTGGTAATGATATGGGTAAAGTTTTTTTCCTATTTTTTCTATATTAAAAGCGAGAAGAAATACTGCTATAAGTACAAAAATATACAATATGCGCCTGATCAACAACGTCACCTCTTGAAGATTTTATAACTTATATTTATTCCATAGATTTAGAACTTGAATACGCGTATCATTCCAGCAACCGCTGTTGTCAATAACCTCATCAGCAAACTTTAACCGCTCGGACGCTGGAAGCTGGCTGTTTATGCGTTTAAGAGCTTCTGCCCTTGTTAATTTATCTCTTGCCATCAACCGCTTTATTTGAGTTTCTAAATCTACATTTACAACCCATACTTTATCAACTAGTTTATGCAAACCTGTTTCTATCAAGAGAGGAGCTGATAATACCAAGATTTCTTTATTCTTTTTTTTGCGATGTTCTTCTATCTTATCAGCTATTATTTTTAAAATTAGGGGATGAGTAATTTGATTGAGTTTTTGTAGTGCAGTTGGATTGCTGAATACAATAGAGGCTAGCTTTGACCTATTTAACGTACCATCTGGATACAGTATATCGCTACCGAAGTGTTTTGCCAGCTCGTCTAGCACAGCACTTTTGGGTTTTACTATTTCACGTGCTACTTCATCTGCATCGATTATGCGTGCTCCCAGCTCAGATAAGTAGTTTGAAATTTTGGTTTTTCCACTGCAAATGCCGCCTGTTAAACCTATGATCATATTTAATTTTTACTCTCCCAAAAAAATGGTGCCGAAGGTGGGATTCGAACCCACACGGTGTT
>JAJOKN010000007.1 GCA_021129815.1 Desulfotomaculum sp.
TATTACGAAGTCTACGGAACACTTGAAAATCCAGTCCATGCTGTGAATTTAGAAAAAGTTTTATCAGAAATAAATGATAAGTTATCCCTTTATAATCGCTATAGATGCATGTCTGGGGCAGTTAAAAAATGTTGGGTGTACTCGTATAGAACTATGACCATTAAAACCCGGCACCGGAGTTAATAAATCATTACCAGAAGTTGGGGATGTACATATAAAAGGCATAGTAAATGTTGGCGAATTTATGGAATACTTAGTATTACAAAACACACCTCTTAATTTGGTTATGAAAATAGCTGATTTTAATTAAAGACGGATTATTAAAGACAATAGATGATTATGAGTTGTTTTCCAGCAGTTCTATAACTTCTTCATCTTCTATTTGTCTAAAATTTTTATAAAATTGGCTTACTGCTACAAAGAACTCCGGTACCAAAGGGCAAACTATTTTATCTACATATCTTTCTAACTCTTTTAGAGCATCAGGGGGTGCAACTGGTACAGCTAAAATTATCTTTTTAGGATTTTCACATTTAATAGATTTTATAGCAGCTTTAATAGTATAACCTGTAGCAATACCATCGTCACAGATAATTACCTCTTTCCCTTTAAGATTTGGTAAAGGTTTATCTCCACGATATTTTTTTACACGTTCTTTTACTTCTCTGAGTGCTTTTTTAATATTTTCTTTGATATCTTCTTCTGTCAATCCCAATCTGCTCATTATTTCATAATTTAGCATCAAGTTTCCATTTTGAGTCACCGATCCAACAGCTACTTCAGGATTGCTAGGAGCACCTATCTTTCTAGTTATTATTATATCAAATGGCAAATTCAGTGCGTCAGCAATGTGCTTTGCTAAAACAACCCCACCTCTCGGCACACCTATAACAATGCCATTTTCATATTCATCTGATTTTAATATATCAGATAATACCTTTGCTGCTTCTACACGGTTTTTATATCTATGCATAACATTTCAATTCCTTTTTTATTTTAAAAAAATTCCTTAAAAGCTGTCTATATAAAGTACTGTTTAGTTTTAATTTAGATTATTTATTTTATTCACCAACCACGTAAATAAAATTGCTAAAGGTATAGCAGGCAATAAGTTAGCAACATTGATTTTTTTTATATTCAACAAGTTAATTGCTATTCCAACAATTAACAAGCCACCAACAGCATTCATTTCTAGCACCATCTCGTCAGTCAAAAATTCTTTTATGCTTTCTGCAAACAAAGTTATCGATCCTTGAAATATAAATACAGGTATTATAGAAAATACCACTCCTATACCCATAGCTATAGTGAATACCACAGATGCTATGCCATCTAACATAGACTTTATGTAAAGAATCTTAGGATTTCCAGTTAAACCATCTTCTATTGAACCCATAATTGCCATTGCTCCAACACAATAAACCAAGCTAGCAGTTACAAAAGCTTTAGAAATGTTTTCTCGTTTGCTTCCAACTTTAGCTTCTAACCATTTACCAAAATTCTCTAATTTGTTTTCTATATCTATATGTCCGCCCAAGACTGCGCCCACAGCTAGACTCAATATCAAAATTATTTCATTTTGTGTTTGCCAAGCCATTTTCAAGCCTACAAGTAAAACCATAAGCCCTAGACCTTGCATGATAGTAGCTTGTATTCTTGCAGAAATGCCTTTTTAAACTGCTAAACCTATAATTACACCTGCAGCGATTGCCGCAACGTTCACAATCGTTCCAAGCAACAATATCACTCCAAATCTAAAAACAATGTTTCACGTGAAACATTGTTCAATTTTCTTGAAATATTATATCTAATATTCTAGATAAATCATCTGTACTGTAAAATTCAATTTCTATTTTCCCTTTTCCTCCTTTTCCCTTTATAATAACTTTAGTACCCAAAGCTAATTGCAAGCGTTCTTGTAAATCCATAATTTCTGGGGATTGTTTTTCTACTTTTTTCTTGTTGTCTTGTTTTTGTTTTTCCAGTTTCTTTATCAATTTTTCTGTTTCTCTTACAGAAAGTTGTTTTTTTACTATTTCATCGGCAACGCTTTGCTGAATCCTTTCTTCTTTTAAAGATAAGATAGCTCGTGCATGTCCGGTGGATAAAACGCCTTTTTTAAGCATCAATAAAATTTTTTCAGGTAAGTTAAGCAATCTCAACATATTTGCAATTGCAGACCTGCTTTTTCCAATTCTCTCTGCAAGCTGTTCTTGTGTCAATCTAAAAATATCAATCAGTCTTTTATATGCAAGTGCTTCTTCATATGGATTTAAATCTTCTCGTTGCAAGTTTTCTATCAGAGCAATCTCTGCAGCTTCAACATCTGAATATTCTGCAATTATGGCAGGAATAGTCTTCATGCCTGCTAGCTTGCAAGCTCTAAAGCGACGCTCGCCGGCAATTATTCGATACTTATTATCTGGTAATCTACATACAATTATTGGTTGAATAACTCCATGTTTTTTTATAGAGTTTACAAGTTCTTTTAATTTTTCTTGATCTATTTCAATTCTAGGCTGATTTGGGTTAGGCTCTATATCATCAAGCAAAATTTCTTGCACTTTTTGTTCTTTATTTTTCGAGTCCATATCATAAATATCATCTACAGATATCAACGCTTCAAGCCCTTTTCCAAGTCCTTTGCTCTTTTTCTTTAAAGCACACATTTTGAAATTCTCCTTTTCTCAGTTTTGCACTTAATCATAGTTATCTATCATTCAAATTACTACAAATTACTAATGGGGTTTCCTACAATCTTTATAATTTTGATTTTTTCGACGTTTTTAATCAAGTTAAACTAAAATCTTTTATTTTAATCTTTTCTTATGTGATATGTATAAAAATTTTAAGTTTTATATTTTTATAAGTTAATTTAAATTAAATTCAACAAAATTAATTTCTTTTTTTAGAATACTGAATAACTTCTTTAGCCAGTTCTTTGTATAATTCTGCGCCTTTAGACTTTGCAGCATAGAGAGTGACTGGCTTTCCATGACTAGGCGCTTCGCTAAGTCGAACATTTCTTGGTATAATAGATTTGTATACTTTTTCTTTAAAATATTTTTTTACTTCATCCACAACTTGAATTGCCAGATTTGTCCTAGCATCAAACATAGTTAAAAGCACTCCTTCTATCTCCAAATTTGGGTTTAAACGCTCTCTAACTAAGTTATAAGTGTTCATCAGCTGTACTAACCCTTCTAATGCATAATACTCACATTGAATAGGTATCAACAATGTATCAGCTGCCGTTAAAGCATTGATGGTCAAAAGTCCTAATGAAGGCGGGCAATCAATTAAAATAAAGTCATACATGTTTACCACAGGCGACAGTGCAATTTTAAGTATTTTTTCTCTACCAATGCGAGATACCATTTCAATTTCAGCACCTGCTAGCTGCACAGTAGATGGTATAACATCGAGCCCTTCCAGCAGTGTGGATTTTCTCACTTCCAAAATAGGAGTGCCTTCTATTAAAGTATTATAAATACATTTTTCAATGTCTTTTTTTTCAATGCCTAATCCACTGGTAGTGTTTGCTTGAGGATCCATATCAACCAATAAAACGCTTTTTTTCTCATCAACAAGAGAAGCGCCTAGGTTAATAGCTGTTGTTGTTTTTCCTACTCCACCTTTTTGATTTGCAATAGCAATAATTCTTCCCAAAGTATTCCTGGTTTTAAAACCAGGCTTCACCTCCTAGTCTTAGCTTTAATCAAAACTTGTAATGACATAACAAACCTATAAACAAATAAAACTTATAAAATATAGAGCAGTTGTCATTATACACCTTCATTTTAGTTGGGTTGTTAGTTGGGTTGAGTAAGTTTTATGATTTCTTCTTCTGGCAGTTCTGTGAGTTCTGCTACTTCTTCTATACTCATACCTTTCATTAAAAGTTTCCTCGCTACTTTTATAGCTTTCTCTTTCATCCCTTCTATCCTGCCTTTCTGTAT
>JAJOKN010000112.1 GCA_021129815.1 Desulfotomaculum sp.
TGTTTTTGCATAGGGTGCTAACTTATGTTGTATAAAGCTGAAGCTGTTGTGCTGCGCTATAAGAACATGAGAGACGCAGATAAGGTAGCGGTGCTTTTTTCGCGTGAACTTGGTAAAATAAGAACAGCAGCACATGGCGTTGTAAAAGCCAAGAGCAAAAAGAGAGGAGCTGTGCAGCCGTTTACCCATTCTGCTTTTCTATTGAGAAAAGGCAGGGAGCTGGATTCCATAAGCCAGTGCGAAGCAATAACTTTTTTTTTGAATTTGCGCAATGAATTAAAAAGACTTACAAGTGCACTTTATGTGTGTGAGCTTACAGACGAGCTCACTGCTGAAAAAGAGCCAAATGAACCTTTATTCATTTTATTGCTCACTACTTTGAAGTGGTTGAACTCAAATGTGGTGAATGGGGTTGGACTTGATAAAATAACAGCAGGTTTTGAAATAAAAGCGCTTGGGCTGTGTGGGTACATGCCGCAGCTTACAAGATGCGTGAACTGCGGTGAAAGAGCAAAGTTGCCACTTAAGTTTAGCTACAAAATGGGTGGTATATTGTGTACAGAATGCAATAATGCAGATGAGAGTGCGCTTACAATATCTGAAAGAGAGCTTTTGACTATGAAGGAGCTTATAACTACTGCACCTGGAAAGTTAAAGGATATAGATGTCTCAAATGAGAGCTTAAAGCGAATCAAGAGAATTTTAAACTTGTTTACAGTTCATCATTTGGATAAAAAAATCAAAAGCAACTAAAGCTTTGCTCTTGTATAACTTGCGCGGGAGTTGTCTGATTTTGAAGGTGACGTTTTATGGAAACAAAGAGCGGAAGAGAATTTTGGAATTTGTGAAGAGAATTGCAGAAGAGGGGAAGGTTATCTATGAAGCTTAAGCCTTCTGATATGGGGAGGCGTTGGATAACATAAAGATTTAGCGCGATTTAAGCGATGCAAAAGAATTAATTATTCAATAGGAGAGGTTGATTTTTATAATGAACTTTCAGCAGCTGATATTTGCTTTGAATGAGTTTTGGGCAAAGCAAGGCTGTGTGATACTGCAGCCTTATGATGTTGAAAAAGGTGCAGGCACTATGAATCCTGCTACTTTTTTGAGAGTGCTTGGACCTGAGCCGTGGAGAGCGGCTTACGTGGAGCCTTCTAGGCGGCCTACCGATGGCAGGTACGGCGAGAATCCAAATAGGCTCCAGCATTATTATCAATATCAGGTTATAATAAAGCCTTCACCCGAGGATATAGTTGATACATATTTAAAGAGCCTTGAGGCTGTTGGCATCGATCTTTTAAAGCACGATGTCCGCTTTGTTGAAGACAACTGGGAGTCACCAACGCTAGGTGCTTGGGGACTCGGATGGGAAGTGTGGTTAGATGGCATGGAGATAACACAGTTTACTTATTTTCAACAATGCGGTGGATTTGATCTTAAGCCTGTGTCAGTTGAGATAACTTATGGGTTAGAACGCCTTTCTATGTTTATTCAAAAAGTAAACAGCGTATTTGATATAAAATGGACGGGCAATATCAAGTATGGAGATGTCCATCATCAAGGAGAGGTAGAACATTCCAAATATAATTTTGAGCTTGCAGATGTGAAGATGTTATTTTCAATGTTTTTTGAGTTTGAAAAAGAAGCTAAAAGGTGCATAGAAGAAGAACTTGTGCTGCCAGCGTATGATTATGTGTTGAAATGTTCTCATACTTTTAATCTCTTAGATGCAAGAGGTGCTATAAGCGTAGCTGAACGGACAGGATATATTGCAAGAATAAGAGACCTGGCAAAAAGGTGTGCAGATAGGTATATAAAGCAGAGAGAAGAACTTGGCTATCCGCTGATGAATGCGTGGAGCGAGCAAAAGGGGTGTACAAATGAGTAGAAACTTTTTGCTGGAAATAGGGACAGAGGAAATGCCAGCGCGCTTTATAAATCCCGTGCTAAAACAGTTAAAAGAAGCAGCAAGGAGCGCTTTTGATGAAAGCAGGATTGAATATGAAGAAATCTCTACTTATGCAACTCCAAGAAGGTTAGTGCTGTTTGTCAAAAATTTGAGCGAGGCTCAAAAGGACTTGATAAGAGAAGCAAAAGGTCCAGCTAAGAAGGTGGCTTTTGATGAAAACGGCAACCCTACAAGAGCTGCTTATGGTTTTGCAAAGAGTCAAGGGGTAGAAATAGAAGAGCTTGAAATACGTTTGGTAAAGGACACAGAGTATGTGTTTGCAGTGGTGCGTGAACCTGGAAGAAAAACTGAAAGAGTGCTTCCTGACATAATAGCTCTTTTGATTTCAAAGCTTCACTTTCCTAAAAGCATGCGGTGGGGAAGCTGGGACTTTAAATTCATAAGGCCTGTGCGCTGGGTGATGGCATTGTTTGGAGATAAAAAAATATCGTTTAACATAGCAGGGGTAACAAGCGATAGCTTTACATACGGACATAGGTTTTTAAAAAATTCTAAGGTTTTTCTTAAGAGCGCAGATGAGTATTTTGAAACAGTGCGCAAAAGCTATGTGATAGTTGATAACAGTGAGAGAAGGTGGATGATATGGGATGAAGTTAAAAAGCTTGCAGATGAGGCAAATGCTATCGCTCATTATGATGAGGAGCTTTTAGATGAGGTTACAAACTTAGTGGAGTATCCTAAGGCTTTTATAGGAAAATTCGATGAAAAGTATTTGGATATGCCGCAGGAAGTCATAAAAACGCTTATGAAGGAACATCAGCGTTATTTTCATCTATTGGACAAAGAGAGTGGAAATTTGATTGCTAAATTTATAGGTGTGAGAAATGGTACAGATGAACATTTGGATACAGTTGTGGAAGGCAATGAGCGAGTGATCGCTGCAAGGCTTGCTGATGCTAAGTTTTTTTATGATGAAGATTTGAAGGTAGCGCTTGAAGACAGGGTAGATGATTTGAAAAATATAGTCTGGCTTGAAGGTATGGGAACGATGTACGAAAAAGTTTTGAGAATTGAAGAGCTTTCTTTGTTTTTTTCACACAAGCTGAATTTAGATGATGAACAGAAAGCTGTGATTGCAAGATCAGCAAAGCTATGCAAGGCAGACTTGGTCACCAGTATGGTTTATGAATTTCCAGAGCTGCAGGGAGTTATGGGCTGTGAGTACGCTTTGAAGACAGGGGAGTTCAGAGCTGTTGCACAGGCGATTTATGAACATTATCTGCCGCGCTTTTCTGATGATGAGATACCTGCTAGCATGGCAGGTAACGTGTTGGGCTTGGCGGACAAGCTAGATACGCTTGTGGGGTGCTTTATTGCTGGCATAAAGCCCACGGGTTCTCAGGATCCTTATGGTTTGAGAAGGCAGGCGCTCGGCATGTTGCGCATAATTTTTGAAAAGAGGCTGAATCTTCTTTTGGAAGATATGATGGATGCGGCATTTGATAACTTTAAAGGAAAGTTGGCGGACGGCGCAAAGGAAGTTAGAGAGGAACTTTTGGAATTCATAAAACAGCGCATCAAAAATATGCTTTTGGATAAGGGTTTTGAACATGATGTTATAGATTCAATTATGGCTGTTGATGTAAATGACATAAACGGCGTATTTGAGCGTGCAAATGTTGTTGCTGAATTTAAGAAAAGAGAGGATTTTACAGATGTAGTAAACGTGTTCAACAGAACTAATAACTTAGCCAAAAAGCTTGGAAGGGATATGGATATAGATGAAAAATTGCTTGTGGAAGATGCTGAGCGCAAGCTGTATGAGGCTTATCTTGAATTCGATGAGCTTGTATCAAACGCTTTGCAAAACAAGGATTACAGCAAAATATTGGAGGCAACAGGCAAGTTATGTAAGCCTGTGGATAATTTTCTCGATAACGTTATGGTGATGGTGAAGGATAAAGAGCTTTCTACAAATCGCTTGGCATTATTGTACAAGATAGCTAGCAGGATTAAGCATGTAGCAGATTTTTCAAAAATTGT
>JAJOKN010000075.1 GCA_021129815.1 Desulfotomaculum sp.
TACTTTCTCTTTTGATTTTAAAATCTTATTGCTCAATGTGCTTTACACTCCTTGTTTTTTATATTTCATTATACTTTTGCTATGCCGCTGTATATCAATCCCCTCTGTGCATCTACTGTAACAAACTCTCCATCCGATATGTTTTGCGTAGCATTTTTTACACCAACCACAACTGGCATATCAAGGTTCAAACCTACAATAGCTGCATGAGAAGTTATGCCGCCTTCTTCAGTTATCACTGCGCTGCATTTTTGCATATAAGGCACGAATTCCTTATTTGTATAGACAGCAACCATAATATCACCATCATTGATTTTTTCCTTAGCATCCTCAACATTCAAGCAAACTTTAGCTGTACCGCTCACTGCTTTAGTCCCCACACCTATTCCTTTTGTCAAAATGCTTCCCACGGTGTGAACTTTCAATAAATTAGTAGTGCCCTGTATTCCAACAGGCAACCCTGCAGCTATAACAACTAGATCACCCGGTTTTATTAAATTTAAGTTAGAATCCAGCACCGCTTGCACAGCTTGCGAATAAATTTCATCTGTACCAGAAATATTTTCTGCTAAAACTGCCTCTACTCCCCACACAATTGACATTTTTCTTACCACATCAGGTTTAGGCGTAACTGCTATAACAGGACATGTAGGTCGCATTCTCGATATCATCTTAGCCGTATGCCCCGACGCGGTTATGGTTATAATAGCTTCAGCATTCAATGTTCTCGCTACATCATTCACCGCACGGCTAATAGTATCCGTCACTGTTTTAGCAACAACATCTTCATATTTTTTAGAATACTCCTTATGCGGAAACAAAGACTCTACCCTCACAGCAACCCTATTCATTGTTTCCACTGCCTCAACTGGAAATTTTCCAGCAGCGCTTTCACCAGACAGCATAACTGCATCTGTTCCGTCTAATATGGCATTTGCAACATCTGATGCTTCCGCTCTGGTAGGTCTTGGATTATAAATCATGGATTCTAACATTTGAGTAGCTGTTATTACAGGCTTTCCAAGTAAATTGCAGCGGTTTATGAGCATCTTTTGAATCATCGGAACATCTTCAGCAGGTATCTCCACACCCAAGTCACCGCGCGCTACCATAATGCCATCTGATACTTTCAATATTTCTTCAATGTTGTCTACTGCTTCGCTGCTTTCAATCTTAGAAATAATATCTATGTCATGAGCTCCACATTCCTCTAAAATATCTCTAATAGCCAGCACATCAGAAGCTTTGCGTATAAACGAAGCAGCGATAAAATCTATTCCCTGCTCGACGCCAAACAAAATATCCTTTATGTCATCATCGGTAAGAGAAGGTAAATTCACTCGTGTTCCCGGCAAATTCACTCCTTTTCTGCTCTTTAGCTCTCCACCATTCACAATTCGACAGCGCACATCTGTATCTGTTACTTCCAACACCTCAAGCTCAATCAATCCATCGGATAGCAATATCTTGCTGCCCACAGACACATCCTTTGGCAAATCTTCATAAGAAACTGAAACACAGGAAGCATTCCCTAAAATATCTTTAGTTGTGAGTGTGAACTCATCACCTGTGTGCAAAAGAACAGGTTCTTTTTCAAAAACTCCAAGCCTTATTTCAGGACCTTTAGTATCCAGCATAATAGCAACATTTTTCCCAAGCTCTTTTGCTACTTTGCGTACAGTTGCAATTCTTCTAGCGTGTTCTTCATGTGTGCCATGTGAAAAATTCATCCTCGCTACGTTCATACCTGCAATTATCATTTTTTTGAGCACTTCTTCTGTTTCACTTGCTGGTCCAATCGTGCAAACAATTTTGGTGCGTCTTACTGGTGATATGCGGCATTCTAACATAACAAACACTCACCTTTCATATTGAAAGTATGTTAGCTAACTCTAACACTCCTAAATCAAGTTGCTTTTTATTCTCAAATATTTCCTGCAAATCGTATCCAACAATTTCTTCTTTTCTAATACCTACAGCTTTTCCAGCTTCTCCAGCTATTAACAAGTCAACAGCTTTAGCACCCAGCCGCGCAGCAAACATCCTATCAAATGCTGTAGGTATCCCACCTCTTTGAATATGCCCAAGTATCGTTACTTTGGTATCAGCACCTGTTATCTCTTTTATCTTTCTGCCAATTTCAAGCCCGCTAGCTGCACCTTCTGCAACTACAATCATGCTGTGAAGCTTGCCGCGTTTTACACCACGCATGAGCTTTTCACATATTTCGTTTATATCAAAAGGTACTTCAGGAATTATTATCGATTCTGCACCACCTGCAAGCCCTGCCATAAGAGCTATAGCCCCGCAGTCTCTACCCATAACTTCTATTATAAAAGTGCGCTCATGAGATGTAGCAGTATCCCTTATTTTGTTGATCGCGTCTACAACATTATTTACTGCTGTATCAAATCCGATAGTATAATCTGTTCCGTAAATATCGTTGTCTATCGTACCCGGCACCCCTATCACTGGTAGCTTATACTCTTTATAAAATTCCAACGCCCCTTTAAAAGAACCATCTCCCCCAATTACCACCAACCCTTCGATGCCAAAGCGCTTAGCATTTTCATAAGCTTTAGCTTTTCCTTCTTTTGTCATAAATTCTTTTGATCTTGCTGTATGTAAAATAGTTCCTCCACGATGTATGATATCAGCTACAGAACCCAAACTCATCGGCCACATGTCTCCCTCAATAAATCCGCTGTATCCACGATTAATTCCAATAACTTCTATACCATTGTAAATAGATTTTCTAACTACTGCGCGAATTGCAGAATTCATCCCCGGCGCATCTCCACCGCTTGTAAGCACTCCAATTCTCTTCATTTTCCCACTCCTTTGCACAAAATAACCTTACAGGTAAAAAATGAGAAAAAACAGACAACCCTCCCATTCTCATCTCTCACATCTCACTTTCCACTTCTCACTTTCAGCCTCTCAAACCACCTTCATCTCTTTTTTTAATCTTTTCAGCTGTCTTCTGACTTCCGACCTCTGAGACTGACCTCCGTTATGCGCTTCTTGCCTCTCAATTCAGCTTTATACAGTATATCCAAAAGGCATAACATACATTGGCTCATGCTGCCGTGGCAAGCTCATCACTTTTGATACTTCATCATCTTTAAAAGCACCTATCACCACCGTGCCAAGTCCTAAACTTTCTGCTTGCAAGTGCAAATTCTGCCCTATGTGCCCAACTTCCATGTGCGCATATCTTATGCCGCGCTCCCCATAACGTTTTGTTATTCGCTTATACTCTACAGTTATCACTATCAGCGCTGGAGCAGGAGCGATGAACATTTGATTCAAGCACGCATGTGCAAGCTCCGTGCGAACATCGCCTGACTTGTGCAGTTTTAAAGAATGCTCTTTGTGAAGGTAACAATAAACCCCTGGCTGCAAACCGCTCACATTTCCAGCCACCACATAAACATCTAAAGGATACAGCGCCCCCGCACTTGGAGCAGCTCTAAAGAAGTTGCGTATCTTATCCGTTATCCCCTGTGCTGACCACAAGAGCTGCGATAGCTGCTCAATTGTAATTGGACTATCAGAATACCTTCTCCTCGATCTGCGATTTGATATAGCGCGCTCTACACTCATAGCACCATCTTCAGAAGGAGCAGGCAAATCAACTATATTGGCTTTAGCAGCATTGATAAAACCGCCCATATTATCACCTTTTACATCATAATTACCTGTTACTTCATTGTCATCACTAAATACCTTCTTATTCTCACATCCAAACAAAGAAAGACAAAAAAAGCTTACACTCGCACCCATAAAAACATTTATAAAATCTCTTCTAGTAAATCTTTTGTTCATAAAA
>JAJOKN010000032.1 GCA_021129815.1 Desulfotomaculum sp.
TTTTTTATTAGTTTTCAATACTTAAAAACACTGTTTAATTTTTACTCTTCGGTTTTTGAACTTTCTTCTTTAAGCTCAACGTTTAGCTTATCTCCCGTTCTTATAGTCCTTCCAAAGCTCTTGATATAAAGCTCTTTTAACTGCTGTTCATCCACGCTGCTCGGCGCTTCTGTGAGCAAGCACCTTCCGCTAGAGGTCTTTGGAAAAGCAATTACATCCCTTATGTTCTCTGTATCAGCAAGCAACATTATGAGCCTGTCAAATCCAAACGCAATTCCACCGTGAGGAGGAGCGCCGAACTCAAATGCCTCAAGCATAAACCCAAACTTCTCTTTAGCTTCTTGCCCGCTCAAGCCAATAGCCTTAAACAGTTTTTCTTGCACATCGCGCTTGTGTATCCTTATGCTTCCCCCACCTATTTCCACTCCATTTAACACCAAATCATACGCCTTTGCTCTCACTCTGTAAGGCTCCGTGAGCAAGTATTCAATGTCTTCATCTACAGGAGCAGTAAATGGGTGGTGAACAGCTACGTAGCGCTTTTCTTCTTCATCGTATTCAAGCAATGGAAAATCCACTACCCAAACAAAATTCAGCACATCTTTTGGAATTATGTCTAGTTTTTCAGCTAAATGAATTCTAAGCGCTCCCAAAGCTGTTGTGGCTATCTCATAAGTATCCGCCACGAAAAGCAGTAAGTCCCCTGCTTTTGCATCAAATGTTTTAACGATTTCGAACAATTCCTCTTCTGTGAAAAACTTAGCTATAGGAGACTTGATGCCGTTTTCAGTTATGATCAAATACGCAAGTCCCTTCGCCTGATAGATAGCTGCATAAGCAGTTAGATCGTCAATCTCTTTTCTGCTGAAATGCGCACATCCTTTTGCGTTTATGCCTTTTACCACACCGTTATTTTTAACTACATTATTGAACACTTTAAAACTGCACTTTTTAGCTATTTCTGAAATATCCTTAAGCTCCATCCCAAAACGCATATCTGGCTTGTCCGTGCCAAATCTATCTTTCGCTTCCCTGTAAGATATCACAGCAAAAGGCCTTTGTAAATCTACTCCTTTGATTTTCTTATACAAGTGGCATATCATTTTTTCTGACAGACCTATCACATCTTCTAGAACCACAAATGACATTTCCATGTCTATTTGAGTAAACTCTGGCTGGCGATCTGCGCGCAAATCCTCATCTCTAAAACAGCGCACAATTTGAAAATAGCGTTCCATACCAGCAAGCATCAGTATTTGCTTAAATATCTGTGGAGATTGAGGCAGCGCATAAAACTCCCCAGGATTTAACCTGCTTGGAACCAAGAAATCCCTTGCACCTTCCGGTGTGCTCTTTGTAAGTATAGGAGTTTCTATCTCTAAAAAGCCATTTTCATCCAAGAAATCCCTAACTGCTTTTGCTGCTCTGTGTCTTAACATCATTATGTTTTGCATCTTATGTCTTCTTAGGTCAAGGTAGCGATACTTTAAACGCAGATTTTCATCTACATCGATGTTGTCTTCAATATAAAACGGCGGAGTTTTTGACCTATTCAACACAATCACATCGCTGGCATATACCTCTATTTCACCCGTTGCTATTTTAGGATTTTCTGTACCGCTAGGACGCCTTTTAACTTCGCCTATTACCTCCAGCACCCATTCACTCCGCGCAGTCTCTGCTACTTTAAATGCGTCTTCAGATTCTTCAGGGCTGAACACCACTTGAACTATTCCAGACCTATCTCTCAAATCCAAAAAAATAAGTCCTCCATGGTCTCTTCGCCTTTGCACCCAGCCCATGAGCACCACTTTCTCTCCTATGTTATCTGTGCTGAGCTCTCCACAATGATGTGTGCGTTTATCTTTCATTTAATTTCCCTCCGATAACTTCTAGTAATTTATTTTTATCAATTTCCAACTGCTCTCCTGTTTGCATGTTTTTTACTATGAGCTTATTGTTTTTTAGTTCATCTTCACCTATTATAACCACATAACGCGCTTTTAGCTTGTTTGCATATTTCATTTGAGCTTTCAAACTGCGATTTGCATAATCTTTATCTGCCTTATAGCCCTTTTGTCGCACATATGCCAAAAGCTTAACTGCTTCAACGTTTGCACCCAAATCAGCAGTAGCCACAAAAACATCAATTCCTTCAGGTACTGGTATCTCTACATTTTGAGATTCAAGCGCTAAAAGAACGCGCTCTAAACCAAGCGCAAACCCCACTGATGGAGCAGGCTCTCCACCGTACATTTCTGCAAGCCCGTTGTATCGCCCTCCACCGCCAATCGCACTTTTAAAATTCCCACAAACCATTATCTCAAAAGCCGTGTGAGTATAATAATCCAAGCCTCTCACCAAATTTTTATCAACTATGTAATTTATATTCAAAACATCTAAATTTTGTTTCAACTGATCAAAAAAATCTTCACATTCGCTGCACAGATGCTCCAAAATAGCAGGCGCATCAGATGAGAGTTCCTTACACTTATCGTTTTTGCAATCCATTATCCTGAGTGGATTTTTGTCAAATCTTTCTTTGCAGTCAGGACAGTAATCATCAAGATTAGGTTTGATATAGCTCTTGAGTTTTTCTTTAAACTCAACTCTGCACTTCGGACATCCCAAACTGTTTATGTGAATCTCTAAATTTTTCAAACCTAGTTTTTCAAGCACTTCCACAGCTATAGCAATTACCTCTGCGTCCATGTCAGCAGAATGAACACCAATTGCTTCTACCCCAAACTGATTGAACTGCCTGTATCTTCCTGACTGCGCTCGTTCGTACCTGAACATCTGCCCTATGTAATACAGTTTTATCGGTTTAGACAAAGAAAAAAGGCTGTTTTCCAAGTACGCACGCATAACCGGCGCTGTGCCCTCTGGCCGCAACGTAATACTCCGCCCGCTGCGATCTTTAAACGTGTACATCTCTTTACCAACTATATCAGTTGTCTCACCCACTCCACGCTCAAACAGCTCTGTGTGTTCAAAAATAGGCGTGCGTATTTCTCTATAGGCATAGTTAGCAGCAATTTTTCTAATTGTATTTTCCACGTACTGCCATTTCTCAACCTCTCCACCAGGCAATATATCATTTGTGCCTCTAGGTTTTTTTATAGTTTCTTTTGCCAATTTTCTTCCTCCAGTTTTTTATGTTAAATACAAACATAAAGATTATATAATAGTTTAAAGAGTATATCAAACAATTACAGCAAACAAAATACACAGCTATCACAACATCAATAATAATATAAAAAATAAGTATTACAAAATGACTTCAAAAAATAGTGGCACATAAGTTACTATCAGTAAAACCAAAATTAAGGCTGCTATTAAAGGAAATACTGCCTTACTTATATCACTAACAGAAATATTAGAAATAATGCTAGCTATATATAAATTTATAGCTACAGGTGGAGTTATCATTCCAATAGCCAATCCTAACATCATAATAATACCAAAATGCACTAAATCTACTCCCAGTTCATTTAACAATGGCAAAAATATTGGAGTAAGAATTATCAAAGCTGATGCTGTTTCCATAAATATTCCAGTAACTAAAATAATTAAGTTTATTAATAGAAGTATTATTAATGTATTATCAGATAAAGATAATATATAATCAGCAATCATATTTGGAATTTGCCATCTAGCTAAAATCCAACTTAAAGCACTAGAAGTAGCAATAATAAACATTATTACGGATGTAGTAATAGCAGATCGAATCACAATATTAAAAATATCCTTCAGTTTCATATCTCTATATATAAAAACACTTACTATCAAAGCCCAATTTACAGCTATAACTGCTGCTTCAGAAGGA
>JAJOKN010000096.1:0-577 GCA_021129815.1 Desulfotomaculum sp.
TATAAAGGTTAAAAGTGACAGCTAGCTGAGTAAATGTTGCGGCTTAGGTCTGGAAGGTTTTCCCAGAGCGCTACCTTGTGTCGCCATCAAGGCGGTTTCCCTTTAAAGCGCTCTCCGAAAACCAAAAGGGTTTTCGGCTCCAGATCGCCACTCAGTCCGCACTGCAATCCTCAGCTAGCCCCGCTTAAAGCGGACAGCCTAGGGGTTTTCCCCGACAGAACCAACTTTTTCTAGCCTCTTTTGCAGCAATGGTTTCATCCCTGATCTGCCCGAATTGGGCCCTTTTCGGGCAGATTAGTTTTTTTCGGAATCCACCATTACCACTCAAGGCAGGCTACACTGCACGCAAAACCTAACCCTAGCAAACAGCGTGCAAGTGTTCACAAGTTAAGAGCTTACGCTCTTAACTTGTGTCTCCGCGGAAGAAGGGTCAACACCTACATGCCATTGCAGGCTGCCCTTCAACCTTAACCCCTAGCACCAGCCCTCGACTGGGCGTCAAAAGCCAGCACCAGAGACTTCATCGATACGCCTTTGACGGATTTTTAGGCCCGCCTTCGAAAAAGTGGTTCTGACT
>JAJOKN010000096.1:587-3176 GCA_021129815.1 Desulfotomaculum sp.
TTATATCACTCTAAACAGATATCTACAAATATCATAGCTAACCAATAAGTTCAAAATTAGAACTGCAAAGCTTGCTATCCACAAAACACATCGTTCAATCTCTTCAATAGTAGTTAGCACTCATTCGGAGATAATCTTATATCATGTTACATTAAAAATCCCTATTAGCATTAAAATATGCAGCGGATCTCAAAAAATCACTTTCTTTTCCAAACATCTCTAAAGCTTTAATAGCATTCTCAGTTAGCTGAATCACTTTTTGCTCAGCAGCTTTTAAACCATAAACAGCTGGATAAGTTGCTTTTTTGTTTTTCTCATCGCTGCCTACAGACTTGCCAATTTTGGATGAATCACCTTTTACATCCAGTATATCATCCACTATTTGAAAAGCTAAACCTAAGTTTTCTGCGTAAGTTGTAAGCGCTGTTAGCTGTTTTTCATCTGCACCGCCTAAAATAGCGCCGCAGCGAACCGCTGCACGCAAAAGCGCACCAGTTTTATGCCTGTGTATGTATTCCAACACTTCTTTGCTCACATTTTCACTGCTAGAAACAATATCCACTGCTTGACCGCCAACTAATCCCTTAGAACCAGCAGCAACTGCAACTTCTCTGATTACCCTTAAAACTAATTCAGCTGGAACAGTATCAGCATTCTTAGCGATCAGTTCAAACGCAAGTGTTAAAAGCGCATTGCCAGCTAAAATCGCCATAGCCTCACCATAAACTTTGTGACAGGTAGGTTTGCCTCTGCGATAATCGTCATCATCCATAGCTGGCAAATCGTCATGTATCAACGAATAAGTATGGATCAACTCAAAAGCACAGGCTGTAGGCAAAACTCTTTCATAGTTACATCCTACAGCTTGTGCAGCACCTATAACCAATGCAGGTCTAAGCCGCTTACCCCCTGCCATGAGGCTATAACGCATAGCCTCATGAATCAGCTCAGGATAATCAGAAGATGGAGGGATCAGGTCATCTAAAGCTTCATTTATTAACTTTGAGTACTGTTTTAACTGTTGTAAAAAATCTGGCACTTAAAACTGCTCCTTCTTATCAAATGATGATTCATCAATTCTCCATCTTCTTCCTCATCGCTTCAACAGTTTTCTCTCTTAAATGTACTGCCTTTTCCTGCAGCTCTTTCTTCTCTTTATCAACATTATTTATAAATTTCTCATCTTTAATAAGTACCAAGTTGCTGTCAACTGTTATCAAAGCAGAATAAATTGATGCTTCTATCAAATGAGCTGCTACTCCCGCATCGCTTATAACCATTTTACTTCCTATTTCAGCCATGCGATTAGCAACTAAAAGCATCTCCACTCCTAGCCTAGCTACAGACAACGGAGTATTCGCAGCTTCTTTCAATGTCTTCTGGATTGCTTCGCTGCGCTTTTGCTTTTGCTCCTCTGTATCCTTTGGCATACTGAGTACCTTTATAAAAGCATCAAAGTGCTCTATATCTTTCCTTGTGAGTTCCTTTAGTTCATTCATAATTTTTGAGCTTTTATCGAGAAGCTCCTTTACTTCGCCTTCAACATCCTTATACTTTTCTTTCCCTACAGTCAAATTTCCTACCATTTGAACTAACGCTGACCCAAGTGCACCCACTACTGCTGAAACGCTGCCTCCACCTGGGGTAGGGCTATCCGATGCTGTAGTATCTATAAACTCCCTAAGGCTTACTTCAAAAATATCCTTCGTCATTTTTATACTACCCCTCCACTTATAACCTGCTGCATTGATATTCCATTAAGTAAGTTTTTCATCATAATTACAGTAGTGAGGCTGCCCACTCCTCCTGGCACAGGAGTAATTGCGCTTGCTACTTCCTTTACCTCTTCAAAGTCTACATCTCCCTTTATTTTCCCATCAACTTCACTTATTCCAGCATCAACAACAACAACACCATCTTTAACCATGTCGCGCTTTATAAGCCCGGGCTTACCTACCGCTGTAAACAAAATATCCGCTTGCTTGGTATAGTTAGCGATATTTACGGTTTTAGAGTGACATACTGTAACAGTTGCATTTTTAGCTATAGCCATATATATAAGTGGTTTCCCTACTGTTTCTCCTCTTCCAACAACCACAACATGTTTGCCTTCCAAGCTGATACCTGAACGCTCCAATATTTCAAGGCAAGAAAGCGGCGTAGCAGGATAAATGCACTGACCTCCGCTCAATATATAACCGCGATTTATCGGATGAACACCATCTACGTCTTTTGCAGGTAAAATAGAATCCAGAACCCGCTGCTTATCTATGTGTTTGGGCATTGGCAATAACAATAAAATACCATGAATATTTTTATTATGATTTAATTCATCAATCACTGAAATAACTTTATCTTCTGAAGTATCTTTAGGTAAGTGCTCTAAATAGAAGTCGATATCCACACCAGCAGCTACTTTCTTTAAAAACTTTGCATATGCAAGCGATGCAGCATCGTCTCCTACAAGCATAACACCTAGACAGGGGTTTATCCCTTTCTCTTTCCACTTTTTAACTTCATCTCTAATTTCATCTTTAATTTGCGCAGCAATTTTTTTCCCATCTAAAATTCCCGGCATTTTTTCAACCT
>JAJOKN010000096.1:3186-3683 GCA_021129815.1 Desulfotomaculum sp.
AACTTTTGATTAGTTCCATTACTAAAAAACTTTTTTAAATATCAACTCATTCATATTTCTTTAAAGAAAGTATGTAAATGTTTTACTGCACTTCCTAAAATTCCATTCACAAAGCGCCATGACTCTTCCCCGCCAAATTTTTTAGCCAGTTCCACCGCTTCGTTAATGGAAACAGCACTTGGAATTTCATCTCTATAAAGCATCTCATAAAGCGCAACCCTCATAATATTGCGGTCAACCGCAGACATGCGCTCAAGCTCCCATTTATCTGAAAACTTTTTTATTATGCTGTCCAATTCATCTATATGCTGTAAAACACCTCTTACAAGATCTTCCATAAATTCTATTGCACTTTCTTTTATATCAAACTCAGATACTACATGTTTTAACGCGTCATCAACATTTATCTGTCCCAATTCAATCTCAAAAAGCACTTGCATAGCAGCTTCCCTTGACTGCCTCCTGCTCAATGACTACACACCTTCATTTCTTGAATT
>JAJOKN010000106.1 GCA_021129815.1 Desulfotomaculum sp.
GCTAGATGATAATCAGAAAAATAATAAACACAATCTTTTTAGTGATAATATTTTGTTGTGTCTTTTGGAGTGTTTTTACTGAGTTTGGATTTAAAAATTTTGCTGAATGTAGCGCATCCATCGCGCCTCCTAATATCCGTGTGGGGTTGATGCGTGAAATACCGAGTATTAGCTTTTCTGTGCAAAGTGATTATGTTATTACAGAAGGCTATCATGGAGAGTTGATTGTTGCTGTTACAGCAGGTCAAAAGTATACTGTAACAAAGACAGATGAAGGGCTTGCGCTATTTGAAGGCGATAGGCTTTTGGGTATTTTTTCTAATAACATAGCAGTTAAAAAAGTTATAACTGAAGTTGCTATTTTGAATGCTGATTTGGCGCTTTCAAAAAGGACAAGTGGAGCGGGCTTGGCAATCATAGATGGTAGTTACAGAATAACTGAAAAGAATCTTTCAAGTTATTCTGTAATTTCAGCTGAAGGTATGAGCGAATTAAAAGCGTCTGACGAACTTCATTTAGTTAATATAATTGGTAATCAAAATAAAAGGTATAGAGGAGAGTTTGAGTTTAGATCGGATGAAAATGGAATTACAGTTATAAATACCCTGCCAATAGAAGAATACTTGTATGGAGTAGTGCCTTGTGAAATGCCTGCAGAATGGCCAAAGGAAGCGTTAAAAGCTCAAGCAATAGCATCTCGTACCTATGCTTTATATTCGCTAGGGAAATATTCATTGTATGGATTTGATGTGCTTGCTACACAGTTAGATCAGGTATACAAAGGATATGATTATGAACATGAGAGAACAACTAACGCTGTAAGAGCAACAGAAGGACAGGTGCTTGTTTTTGATGGACAACCGATTTTAGCGGCATTTTTCTCTAGCAGTGGAGGGTTTACCGGCAACAGCGAGGATATATGGAAAGAATATGTGCCGTACTTGAGAGCTAAAAAAGACATATATGATTATAATGAAAAACATTATAATTGGTCGGTTACAATGACACCAGAAGAGTTAGCTTTACAGCTTACTTCCAGAGGTTACCCTTATAGTTATGTAACGGATATAGAAGAAATAGAAAGAGATGCTACTGGCAGCAGGATTAAAGTGATGAGGATAACAGGCTTATGTCCTGAAGGGCAGTTTAAGCAAGAAGAGATTTACAATGCCGATCGAGTGCGCTTTGCTTTGGGGTTGAAGAGCAGTTTGTTTAGTATGGAAAAGACTTACGATGAAAATGGAAGACTTGTTTTAGTGACTTTTAATGGAAGTGGTTGGGGTCACGGCGTAGGCATGAGCCAACATGGTGCTAAAGGAATGGCAGAAAAAGGATATAGTTATTATGATATTTTAAATTTTTATTATACAGATGATGTAGAAATTGTCTACAATTATGGAGGTTGGTGACAGATTTATGCATAATATTTCGGATTATGATTATCACTTGCCTGAAGAGCTGATTGCACAGGAACCATTAAAAGAGAGAGATCAATCCAGGCTGATGGTGCTGCATAGAGATACAGGCGAGGTGGAACACAAACGATTTGTTGATATTTTGGAATATTTAAACCCGGGTGATGCACTGATAATAAACGAAACAAAAGTTATGCCGGCGCGCATATATGGAGAACGAGAGGATACCGGCGCTAGGATAGAAGTTTTATTGTTAAAGCAAATTAAAGAAGGACAGTGGGAGGTACTGGTGAACCCCGGTAGAAAAGCAAAAAAAGGGGATGTAATTGTTTTTAAAAAATCGGATCAAGTTGTAATGAAAGCAGCTGTTATGGATATTACTGAAACAGGTGAACGTATTTTTGAGTTTAGTTATCAAGGAGATTTTATGCAGCTTTTGGATGATATAGGTGTGATGCCGCTCCCACCATACATAAAGAAAAAGCTTGAGGATAAGGATAGGTATCAAACTGTTTATGCTAAAAAAGAAGGTTCGGCAGCTGCTCCTACAGCAGGGCTTCACTTTACACCGAGACTTCTAGAAAAAGTACAGCAAAAAGGCGTAAAGTTAGTAAAAATACTTCTACATGTGGGTCTTGGGACTTTTAAACCTGTTAAGGTTGAGGATATCAGAAAGCACAAGATGCATGCTGAATATTATGAGGTTTCTGAAGAAGCAGCCTGTGCAATTAACGAAACTAAAAAGCGCGATGGCAGAATCATCGCTGTAGGCACCACAAGTGTGCGCACTTTGGAAACGGTAGCGGATAAAAATGGATTTGTAAAGTCAGAGATTGGCTGGACTGATTTATACATTTACCCCGGATATGAATTTAAGTGTGTAGATGCGCTTATAACGAATTTTCATCTTCCAAAGTCAACGTTGATTATGATGATATCTGCTTTTGCTGGTAGAGAAAAAGTGTTGAACGCATATAATATAGCTGTAAAGGAAAGGTATAGATTTTTCAGCTTTGGGGATGCAATGCTTATAATTTGAGGATCCTGATTCCTTAAGGAGAAGATAGAATGAAATCAGCAGTTACATTTACAGTACTTAAAGAAGACAACCGCACAATGGCTAGAACTGGTATTTT
Organism: Desulfotomaculum sp.; assembly: GCA_021129815.1. Classification (GTDB taxonomy): domain Bacteria; phylum Bacillota; class Desulfotomaculia; order Desulfotomaculales; family Desulfohalotomaculaceae; genus JAJOKN01. The sequence goes on from JAJOKN010000106.1 coordinate 2,552, forward strand.
AAAAACTCCACATGGTTATGTTAAAACTCCTGCTTTTATACCTGTGGGCACGCAGGCAAGTGTGAAGACCATGACACCGGAAGAAGTATATCAAACAGGTGGGAGGATTATATTGGGCAATACCTATCACCTGTATTTAAGGCCGGGGCACGATGTTATAAGACAAGCTGGAGGCCTTCATAAATTCATGAACTGGCATGGGCCTATTTTAACTGACAGCGGTGGATTTCAGGTGTTTAGTTTGAGCAAGCTGCGCAGCATAACGGAAGATGGTGTTGAATTTAGGTCGCATATAGATGGTTCTAAACATTTTTTTACACCGGAGAAAGTGATGGAAATTGAAATGGCACTTGGGGCAGATATAGCTATGGTTTTTGATGAATGTCCTCCATATCCATGTGAATACAGTTATGCAAAAAAATCTCTAGAACTTACTACGCGATGGGCAAAGCGCTGTAAAGATGTGCATAACAAAGAGGATCAGGCATTGTTTGCAATTATTCAAGGATCTGTTTATAAGGATTTGAGAAAACAGAGCGCAGAAGAGCTTGTTGATATGGATTTTGCAGGCTATGCCGTTGGTGGATTATCTGTCGGAGAACCAAAAGAGTTTATGTATGAGGTGCTTGAAACTGTCGTGCCTATTATGCCGAAAGATAAGCCTAGGTATTTGATGGGGGTAGGATCTCCAGAGTGTCTGGTAGAAGGAGTTATGAGAGGCATTGATATGTTTGATTGTGTGCTGCCAACGCGCACCGCTCGCACAGGAACAGTATTTACTAAGTACGGGAAACTCAATATAAGAAATACAGAATTTGCACGAGATTTTAATCCCATAGATGCTGAATGCGATTGCTATGTATGTAAAAATTATACAAGAGCATATATATGTCATTTAATAAAAGCAAAGGAAGTGTTGGCAATCAGGCTTACAACATGGCATAATTTATATTTTATACATAAACTAATGAATGATATCAGAACCTCCATAGAAAATGACTGTTTTATAGAATTTTGCAATGATTTTTT
>JAJOKN010000009.1:0-1775 GCA_021129815.1 Desulfotomaculum sp.
AAGTATAAGCCATGAAGTGCTAACTTTGACTCAAATCCCTATTTTATTTGTAAAGTAAAATGCTCATGGCTTAATATATGCATACCCATCCATTTGTTTTTTGACAATTTCTGTTATTCCAGCAGGCACTACTTTAGCAAAAGATGGTAGTGCTTCTTTATTAACCTCATGAGCATTTAAAGCATTATTACAAACTGCAATGCACACTCCCTTAGCTGTTATTTCACTTAGTTGATCTAGAATTTCTTTGTATTCATTGCTATCTTTGAAAATAGCCACTGCGTTGCCGTTTGCTAAAATTTCAATGTCAGCATTGCCAACACCAATATCTTTTATAAAATTCTTTATATTGGTAATAACTTTTTTCCAATTCTCAGGTTCATTTATATGAAACAACACTTTGTACTTATTGTTTTCCATTTATATGACCTCCTCAAAAAAACTTTACAACACAAAATTTTTTCGCGCTCTTTCCATTTCCCTCTTTGCATCTCTTTCTGCCAGTGCACGTCTTTTGTCATGAAGTTTTTTACCTTTTGCTAATGCCAATTCTACTTTAACTTTGTTATTTTTAAAATACAATTTCAGCGGTACCAGTGAAAGCCCTTTTTCCTTGGTGCGACCGAGCAAGCGGTTTATTTCATGTTTGTGCATCAAAAGCCTTCGCGTTCTCTTAGGTTCGTGGTTAAATCTGTTGCCTTGCTCATATGGACTTATATGCATATTATATAAAAACAACTCGCCCTTTTCTACTCTCGCATAGCTATCTTTTAGATTTGCTTTTCCAGCTCTAATTGATTTAACCTCAGTACCTTTAAGTACTATACCCGCCTCATACGTATCTAATATATGATAATCATGCCGCGCTTTGCGGTTATCTATCAAAATCTTAATTCCTTTTTCCCCCACCAATACATCACCCCCAGCATTTGCTCATCGACAAAATCAACAGCACAAAAAATAAAAAAAGCAAGAAGTGAGAAACAACATCCCTTCTCACCTCTCACTTTTATATTCTATAAATTATTTTACAAACTTGCAAATGCTTTTTCTAAGTTAGGCACCACTTGTTTCTTACGGCTCATTACACCATCAAGCCACACTCTACCGTTTTCAGGTTTTTTGCCAAATGCCTTTTCTACCACTGACTCATCATCTGATGCAATCAACATCTCAGATCCTTCTTTCATGATATCTGTTAACAGCAAGAATACTGAATGCCTGCCTTCACTTTTAACAGCTTGTATCTCTTTTTCTAAATCAGCTTTTACGCTATCTAACAAGGAAAGATCGACAACTTCTAGCTGACCAATTCCTACCTTCTTTCCACTCATGTTGAAATCTTTAAAGTCGCGGAACACCAAGTCGCGCGGAGGTGTGCCGTCAACAGCTGATTTAACTTTAAACATTTCCATTCCCAATGCCTTTAAATCTTCTACTCCTGCAATTTTAGCCAATGCTTCTGCTGCTTCTTTGTCCTTATCTGTACAGGTTGCAGATTTAAATATAACTGTATCGCTCAAAATAGCACAAAGCATTACACCAGCTATATCTTTAGGAATTTCTACTCCAAAGAAGTCATACATATTTTTAATAACTGTGCAGGTACAACCTACAGGCCAAATCCACGCTTCTATAGGATTAGGAGTAGTTACATCTCCCAACTTATGGTGATCTACAATGCCCACAATTTCTGCTTCAGATAGATCACCCAAGCTTTGAGATAAATCAGAATGATCCACCAGCATCACTTTTTTTCCTGCACCGCTTGTTAT
>JAJOKN010000009.1:1785-3574 GCA_021129815.1 Desulfotomaculum sp.
TACTCACTGAAAAATACCCCCTAATTTTTTATTTTAGCTTGTGCTAATTTGCACAAGCTTGTTTATAAAAAACTCAATAAATATAAAAGTGCAATACAAATTACAATAAACTAAATCTTTATATTAAATTTAAAAACAGCGAAAAACGTAAATACATTACATAGCTGCCGCTATAAGACATAGAACACCAAAAACAACTGCCAACACCGTGGTCACTCGTGCAAGTCTCTCATCAAGCCCTTTCTTTTTGCCAAATAAAGTTTCTGCTCCTCCTGCTATAGACCCAGATACTCCTGCACTTTTACCTGACTGCAGTAAAACTGAAATAATGAGAAGTAAAGCTACCAACAATTGAAATCCACTTATAATTCCTTCTAGCAAGCTTAATTTCCTCCTCTAAATAACTCTTTTTCAAAAATTTAAAACTACCTGCTACTTTACCTGCTATTTATTATAACACAATGTCAATTTAGTTACAACCACCTAAGTTAAAATATTAAATACTGCTTTCCCAAAAAACTTAGCCAAGTCTCCCAAATCTTCCTCTATACGCAAAAGCTGATTGTATTTGGCCACACGATCGCTTCGCGATGGTGCTCCTGTTTTTATCTGTCCTGCATTCACTGCAACTGCTATATCCGCTATTGTAGCATCCTCTGTCTCCCCTGAACGGTGTGAAATAACTGTAGTATAACCTGCTTTTTGAGCCATTTCTATGCACTCAAAAGTCTCGGTAAGCGTGCCGATTTGATTTACCTTTATAAGAATAGAATTTGCAACTCCTTCATCTATACCTCTTTGCAACCGCTTTGTGTTAGTGACAAACAAGTCATCTCCTACGAGCTGCAATTTTTTTCCTAATTTCTCCGTCAGCATCTTCCATCCTTCCCAATTGTCCTCTGACAGACCGTCTTCAATGGATATAATTGGAAACTCCTTTGCAAGCTCCTCATAAAAAGCTACCATCTCTTCAGCAGTTTTAACAATATCTTCTTCTAATACATACTTGCCATCTTTATAAAGCTCCGTAGCAGCAACATCTAAAGCGATAAATATATCCTCACCAGCTCTATAACCTGCCTTTGCAATAGCTTCCATTATCACTTCCAGCGCTTCCTTGTTGGAACTTAAACTCGGAGCAAAGCCTCCTTCATCTCCCACAGCTGTGTTCATATTTTTTGTTTTCAACACTTTTTTCAAATTGTGAAATATCTCCACACCTGCGCGCAAAGCGCTGCTGAAGCTATCAAAACCTGTCGGCACAACCATAAACTCCTGAATATCCACGTTGTTGTCTGCATGCTTCCCGCCATTTAAAATGTTCATCATCGGCACAGGAAGTTCCTTTGCATTTATTCCACCTAGATATTGATACAGCGACAAATCCAAATGCTGTGCAGCAGCTTTAGCAGCTGCCAGCGACACGCCTAAGAGCGCATTGGCGCCTAGCTTTTGCTTATTCGGTGTTCCATCTAATTCAAGTAAAATATGATCAATTCCCAATTGATCTGTAACATCCATTCCCACAATTTCTGGCGCAATGATATTGTTTACATTTTCAACAGCTCGCATCACACCCTTGCCCATATAGTATCTTTCATCTCCATCTCTCAACTCCACCGCTTCATAAGCGCCAGTAGATGCCCCTGAAGGCACTGCAGCACGCCCCAACGTGCCATCGTCTAAAATCACATCCACTTCAACTGTTGGATTTCCCCTAGAATCCAAAATTTGTCTAGCATTTACATCGATTATCAAAGAAGACATAAACTCTCCAACTCCTTATAAA
>JAJOKN010000104.1 GCA_021129815.1 Desulfotomaculum sp.
AAATAACACTTAAAAGCACTATTATACAAGCATTATGTATACTTGACTAGTATATATTTCAAAACAGCAATTGTTGTGATATAATAAACTCATTTAAATGAGGAGTAACTATGTTTTTTTGCAGTGTTGTATTTAATGTGCCTTATTTAAAAGCAAATGGCAATTAAGATAACAACTTTAAGGTGTATTTTATAAATTTATATTATACATAATGAGAGGTACGAATAGGAGGTTTAATATGCAGCATCATAGAGTTAAGATAACGGATGTTACTTTAAGGGATGGGCACCAAAGCTTGTGGGCTACTCGCATGCGTACGGAAGATATGCTGCCGGTACTGGAAAAAATAGACCAGATAGGTTATCATTCACTAGAGGTTTGGGGTGGAGCAACCTTTGATGTGTGTTTGCGCTATTTGTACGAAGATCCGTGGGAAAGGTTGCGCACTATAAAAAAACTTGTAAAGAACACACCGCTGCAGATGCTGCTTCGTGGACAATCGCTAGTAGGATATTCACACTATCCTGATGATGTGGTTGAAGCTTTTATATATAAAGCTGTGGAAAATGGCATAGATATTATTAGGATTTTTGATGCTCTAAATGACGTGAGAAATATGGAATCTGCGATAAAATATACCAAGGCTGCTGGTGCACATGCACAGGGAACGGTTTGTTATACAGTGAGCCCTGTACATACGGTTGAGCATTACTTACAAACCGCGGAGATGTTAGCGGAGTTAGGTGTTGACTCCATTGCAATTAAAGATATGGCAGGCTTACTTACACCTTATAAAGCGTATGACCTGGTTAAGTCCATTAAAGAAAAGACAAGACTTCCAGTACAGATACACTGTCACTTTATTGGTGGTATGGCGATAGGTGCCTACATAAAAGCTATAGAAGCAGGAGTTGATGTTATAGATACCGCTTCTGTACCACTGGCCTTTGGGCCATCTCATGTTCCAGTGGAGATGATGGTAAGAGCGCTTAAAAACACAAAGTATGCTACAGGGTTGTCCTTGTCTGCTTTATTCGAGATAGCAGATTATTTTGAAAAACTGCGCAAAGAGCGTGGTTTTGAGCGGGGGATCACTCGAATCAACGATATGCGTGTGTTTGATCATCAAGTGCCGGGTGGTATGATTACAAACCTTGTGAGCCAATTGGAAGAACAAAGGGCGCTGCACAAATTACCAGAGGTATTGAAGGAAATTCCAAGAGTAAGAGAAGAGCTGGGTTATCCACCGCTTGTGACACCAACCAGCCAAATAGTTGGAACACAGGCTGTTTTGAATGTGTTGACTGGAAAGAGATATAAAATTATTCCAGGGGAAGTTAGGGCTTATGTGAAAGGTTTATATGGTGAGCCGCCAGGAGAAATAAATCCAGCTATTGCTAGAAAGATATTAGGTGATGAAGAGGTCATTACCTGTAGGCCAGCTGATCTTTTAGAGCCTAAAATGGATAAAATGAGAGAAGAAATTAAAGATTTGGCAAGGTCTGAAGAGGATGTCATTTCTTATGCTATGTTTCCACAAGTTGCAAGGAGATTTATGCAGGCTCGGGAACGTGGAGAGCTGAAGAAAATGGCTGAGCAAGCTATGAGAGATTTTCAGAGAGCTAAAGAAATAAAAGCTAGCAAGAAATCCAGTGAAAAAAAGAGTATTCTTAAGGGAGGTAAAAAGATGAATTTAAGTGAATTAAAAGAGCTGATAAAAATTCTAAATGAAACGGATATTTCTGAAATTTCATTGGAAAGCGACGGCACTAAGATTTCTATTAAGAAAGGAGCTCCCTGTACAATTAGCGCTACAACGGAAGGAGAGGTTAATGTAACTCCTGACACAAGCAAAGCTGAAGACGCTCTTAAAGAAAAGAAGGAAGAGAAAAAACCAGAAATAGATATGGAAGGAGTAGAAAAAGTTACTGCTCCTATGGTAGGTACATTTTATCGTGCGCCAGCTCCTGATGCTGAACCGTTTGTAGAAATAGGACAGATTGTAGAAACTGGTCAGACACTTTGTATAATTGAAGCCATGAAGCTCATGAATGAAATTGAAGCGGAGTTTTCTGGCGAGATAGTGGATATTTTGGTAGAGAATGGTCAGCCAGTTGAGTATGGCCAGCCCTTGTTTTTGATTCGCAGAAAGTAGTTAAAAAATCCAGAGGTTTGAAGGAGGAAGTATGTTTAAGAAGATATTAATAGCTAATCGTGGAGAAATAGCGCTTAGAATTATTCGCGCTTGCCGTGAAATGCGCATCAGGACAGTTGTTGTTTATTCCGAAGCTGATCGCGACAGTCTTCCAGTGCGTTTTGCCGATGAAGCATATTGTATTGGTCCGCCTGCGTCTGCTAACAGTTATTTAAATATTGCTAATATAATAAGCGTTGCTGAACTTTCCGGTGCAGAAGCTATTCACCCGGGGTATGGTTTTTTATCCGAAAATGCTCATTTTGCAGAAGTGTGTGAGAGCTGTGGAATTACATTTATAGGACCATCGGCTGAAGCAATTGAGCGGATGGGCAACAAATCAGAGGCTCGTAAAACAATGATAGAGGCAGGCGTGCCAGTAGTTCCAGGCTCAGAAGGTATTATTCGAGATAAAGAAGAAGCTCTTGAAATTGCTGAGAAGATAGGTTATCCTGTCTTGATTAAAGCTTCTGCTGGTGGTGGAGGCAAAGGGATGCGCGTAGCACACAACAGCGATGACTTGATCAGTTCAATTAATGCAGCTCAAAACGAGGCTGCTGCTGCATTTGGAGATGCAGGTGTGTATTTAGAAAAGTATGTTGAAGAACCAAGACATATTGAGTTTCAGATTTTAGGTGATAAGCACGGCAATATAATTAACTTGGGAGAAAGGGACTGTTCGGTACAGCGCAGGAATCAGAAGTTGCTTGAAGAGGCTCCCTCCGTTGCGCTGACTCCATCACTCAGGCGGCGCATGGGAGAGATGGCAGTAAAGGCTGCAAAGGCTGTAAATTATTACAATGCAGGGACAGTTGAGTTTTTGTTGGATAAGAACAATAACTTTTACTTTATAGAAATGAACACCAGAATTCAAGTGGAACACCCTGTTACGGAAATGGTGACAGGTATAGACTTGATAAAAGAACAAATTCGAATTGCTGCAGGAGAGCCGTTAGGATACAAGCAGAGTGACATTAAAATCAAAGGTTGGGCAATTGAGTGTCGCATAAATGCAGAAGATCCAGAAAAGAATTTTATGCCTTGTCCTGGTAAAATCGATGCATATTTGCCACCTGGCGGACCGTGGGTTCGTATGGATAGCGCAGTATACCAGGGCTATAAAGTGCCGCCATTTTATGATTCCATGATTGGTAAGCTTATAGTTTGGGGAGAAAACCGTGAATGTGCCATTGCTCGTATGGAAAGGGCTTTATCAGAGTTTATAATAGAAGGGATACCAACTACAATTTCTTTCCAGAAAAAGATATTGTCCAATGCCTTTTACAAAAAAGGAGAGGTATATACTAATTTCATACAGCGTAGAATACTTGATGAGATTTAAATTGCGGTAAGCAGTTCAAATTGGTATAATATA
>JAJOKN010000139.1 GCA_021129815.1 Desulfotomaculum sp.
CGTTCCCATATTTTTTCTTTATCCATCGCTCCAAGCAGTTTGTATTCATTGCCATCTATAGATATATCAAACTGACATATGGACTTAAAGTTGCAAAGATCACACGCTGTTAGATCTCTTAATTTAAACGGTACTATGTCTATTATGCCATCAGTTATATTACTTCCTATCTCTTTCATCAAGCGTTCTAAATGCTCAAATAGTGCATTTAACTGTTCTCTCGTATAAGTGTTGGAATTTGAATAAAATGTAAGTTTTTCCTTCCCTTCACTGCTTTCATCTTTTTCAACGTTTGAGCTTATTCCCACGGGAAGTATGGGAGAATAGCCTTTTTGAGTCTCTTTATCCATCAGTCTAAAAGCTTCTTCCTCTGCCAGCACCAAGCCGTTCATTTTAAATTTCTTCAGCATTTCCTGCTTCAAGATTTCATCAATTTGTGCTTCAAATGGGTTTTTATTTTTAATTTCAATAGTAGGATTTTTTAGCTGAAAATACAGCATAGCAGCAGGCACAATGTCTTTAAAATTTTCTTTGACTTCAATTAGCTTATCGAAATTTTTCTGCACAACGTAAAGGTAAGCAATAAGCTGCAGCTGTATGCCATAGTAAGCTCCTAATAAATCAAATGATGCTCTGCCGGATTTGTAGTCTATGACTCTAAAATAGTACTTTCCGTCATGTTCACAACCATCTATTCGATCTATTCTGCCGCAGAGTTTCATAACAATTTTATCTTTCAGTTCAATTTTCAACTCTAAAGCATTTTCCTCTGTACCGAATTCCGCTTCTACTTTCACAGGCCTGAATTCGCTGCGTCGTGCATGTTCCGATAAAGCACTTGCTGACCTCACAACTGTACGTTTGAATTTATCAGTCAAATATTTGTAGCACGCTGAACTCTGCAGCACTTGTTTTTGCATTTCTTCTTTTATTTCATCCACTACTTCATCAGCAATGCTGTTTATTTCAGTATCATTCAAATCCGCCCAATCTCTTTTTATTTCCAATAGTTTTTTTGAAAATTTCTCCATCGCAGAATGGAAAAATAGCCCTAAATCAATAGGTGTAAGCTTGTAAATTTCTCTTTCTTTTAAATTCAGCATATAGTCTATAAAATAAGCAAACGGACAGCTTTTGAACTTTTCCAACCCAGAAATGCCAGTGATAAGACGATCACCATATAGCTTTCGTATCAATTCCCTGTTTATCCTCACAGCTTTACTTTGCCAAAACAAGCCATTTATGACCAGCTTTAGTTTCTTGCGCCATTTTTCATTCTCCAAAAAACTGTTGTAAATATTCCACCAAAACGGATCTATCTCTCTTCTAGCAATAAAATCTCTGAGTTTAAAGATAAGGCTCATGAGTTGTTTTTGTGGGTGTAGGTTTATAATTTCGCATTCATCTATGTCTTTGTTTTCTCTATAATAGTCTTCTGAAATTTCACAAAAGATACTTTTAATCCTTTTTATCATATACGAAGGCTTTAGAGTTTTCCCTTCTAAATCAGAAAGGGAATAACTAAAATATAGCTTCTCCTTTGCGCGAGTGATAGCTGTGTAAATGAAAAACTGCTCGTCAGAAAGTCTATCCTGCTGTGTTGGAAGGTCTATGCCGAACTTTTTTAATTGTGTTTTTTCCTCCTCACTAAGCAGCCCATCTTTTTGCACTCTGGCAGGCAAAATCCCATCATTTACGCCTGCAACAAAAACAGCTTTTGCTTCTATGTTCATTGTGCGGTTTAGCGTTCCTACTATCACTTGGTCCAAGCTCGGTGGTATTAAGCTCAAATTCAAATTCTCAAATGCAGCATCTAATATCTCAGCGATGTCATTTAAGAGCTTTCTGCCCTGTTTTTTACCCTCTTTTTTATCAAAGTTTTTAGCGATTTCTGCAAGCTGTTCGAGGATTTCCATTAAGCGATCCCATATCTGCTGATGCTGTTGTGCTTCTTCGAGATTGGCTTTGTATAGCGCCTCATTTGCCCATCTTTCGATAACACCAGGTACTTTTAACTTCTCAAGAAGCCCATACAAAGCTTTTAATATCTCTAAAATGCTGTTTGCATCTTCTACAGCTTTATCGAATTCCAAGAGCTCTTTTGTAGTTCTAACCTTTATGTCGCAAATAAATTCGCTATTGTTCTCTCCAATATGCCATTTGTCTCCCCCTTGCCAGTTGTTTTTGCCAGTTATACCATATTTAAGCACGTAGTTTTCCAGCACAAAGAGCTCATCTGCTTTGATATTGACAAGCCCTGTCTTTAGGTATTTCAACACAGACTCATATCTCCATCCGCTCTTTACAACTTCCAAGCTTGCTCTTATGAGTTCAATCAATGGATGTGTAAATGAAGCGCGCTCTACATCCATAAAAAAAGGTATATCATACTTTGTAAATATCGTCTGCACAAGCGCATCATATCCTTCAATGTCACGAAACAGCACTGCAATGTCTTTATACCGCATTCCACTTTGGCACAAGCGGTTTATCTCCAGCACGATGGATTCCACTTCTGACCTAGGATTCTCTGCGCTTTTTATATAAATGCCTTCTGCATCTTTGCATTTATCAGATTTTAAGTTAAAAAACGATTTTTCCAAGTGAGCAATGCCAGAGGATTTAAATCTAAGTTGTTTATCAATAGGCAAAATCTCTATGGCTATCCCATTTGATTTTGCAAGTTTAGACAATCTTAAAAAAGAAGTCATCGGCATTTTAAAAAGATAGTTTTCGGTATCAAAGTCAGAGTTAGCTGTCTTTTTATGAATCATTTTTTCATCAAAAGTTAATACCACATTCACTTCGCTTGCATAATTTGCCATTGAAATTATTGCGTTTATCTCCTTAGGTTTAAAGTAATAAAACCCATCAATCCAAACCTTTGCGCCCTTTAACATCTCAGATTCTGGCAGCTTGTCAATCAAGACGTCTATGTAATCGCTCACCATTATGTAATCTTCTTTACACTCCTGAATTTTCTCATAAACAAGAGTTAAATCTTTTAGTTTTTCCTTTAAAGCACTGTCAAAATCACTTGACTTTTTTAATATCCCTTTTAGTGTATTGACTTGAACGTCATATTCTTTAAGCTCATTGATTGCTTGTGAAATTTTCCCAACAAAACCAAAGCGGTCTATAGCATCTTTTAAAAAGTTAAGGTCCTGTTGATGTGCAACTATGATTTGACGAGTGAGCATCAGCTCCCCCAAATCTGTGAGCTGCGTTTTTGCTATGCCCCCTGTTTGCTGCATTACGCTCAAAGCAAGCCTCTCAAAGCTCATCACTTGAAGCCTCATAAAGCCATCTAAATCTTTTAAAAGCATTTTTTCATACTGAAAAGTGGACTGTTCAGGAACTATTACAATTATATTGTGACCGTCAATATCAGAAGTGTTTTTGAGATCTTTTTGAATTTCATTCAAGCAGTAACTAGTTTTTCCGCTGCCAGCTCTACCTATTATGAAGCGCAAAGACATAAAAACCACCTATCATTTTTTTAATACTAAAATTACCATATGATTTAAAGTCACGTTTCAGCCAATTAAAACATATAAATAAA
>JAJOKN010000031.1 GCA_021129815.1 Desulfotomaculum sp.
TAAGCCGCCGAGCCGAATTTCGGACAAACATTTTGGGGATAAACGAAGCTTCCGTTAGGAAGTTTGGGCGAAGGCGAACCGTTTATCCGCTGTTGTCTGAAGTTGCCTACTCTTATTTTGAGGGGAATATGCCTTGAGGTTCCACATAGTTAATTGCCCCACTCTCTATATCTTCTTTTAAAGTGTCTTTAATTTCGCTCTTTGCACTGAAGTATATGACTTGCCACCCTGATTCAGAAATTTTCCTTAGCATTTCGATTTGTCTTTGCAGCCTATCAGGGTCTGCTTTTATGAACGGATCATCCATGATGAAAAAACCTTTTTTGCCTTTCAAGAGCTTCTCTCCAAGGGCAAGTCGAATGGAGAAATATAATTGATCATAAGCACCTCCTGACAGTTTCTCTGCTTCTAATATTGCTCCATCCCTACGTTTAACCTTTATTTTTCCCGTTTCTTGTTCAAAAATAACTTCCTCATAAAGACCATTTGTTATTTTATTGAAATAGTTTGAAATAGAACTTTCTTTACCAAAAAGCTCAGAAATCTTTTCTTTTTCTTCTGCTTCTATTTCATCAAGAATTTTTATGATTTCTAGTACGTTGTCTTTAGTGTTTTCATTCTCGGTAATAAACTCTTGCAGCTTATTTTTTATAGCTTCCAGATCAACAGATGTCCTACAGTATAAATGCTCCTCCATCCGCAGAATTTCATTTGCATTTCGTTTTATATCCTCCATTTTCTTTTGGACAGATTCCATTCTTTGGTTTATTTCTTCCAATTCCTCTTCTAACTTTTGTTTCTCCTCTTCTTCTAATTTTGATTTATCTGTTTCACTATATTTTATATCCTTTGCTTTGTCCCTGTACTCCTCAAGCTTTCCGATTTCTTCGTCCCAGTAGGAGATATTATCTTCTGGCTTTTTGCTCTTTTTTTCCAAAAGACTCTCCAAAACACTTACTTTTTTCTCAATAGAGGTCTGAAGTTGCTGTTTGGATTTAAGTTTCTTTGTGTACTCTTGCCCATTTTCTTCCTTGGATTTGCTTTTTATTTTTTCTATCTCTTTTTTGGCGCTCTCTATCTTATCTTCTATCTCTGGAATCTTTTTGCCTCTTAATTCCTTAATGTTTTCTTCTAAGTTTTCTTTCTTTCTCCTTATATCCTGCAAATCATCATGTTCCTTTTGATACTCTTCTTCGAACTTCTGAATATTGGAGTAAATTTCTTCTGGAGTTTCTGCATCGAGTTTAAATTTAGAGCAACTCAATTTTATTCTCTCAAATACTGCCGCAAAATGTGCTCTCTTTTGCACAAATGAAAATTTTAATGCTACAAAAACAGTGGTTGATATTAGAAAAACCGCAGATAACCCATAGAAGATAGGCGAAGGGTTTATTATAACACCCAGCATTGATATTGATAATAAAACTATCGATGCTATCACAGCTCCTGTATAAAACTTATTTTTTGTCTCTTCACTTTTTATCTTTCCGACGCCCTTCTCGTAATTCTTTAATTCTGGCTTCACTTCATCTTCTATTTTTCTCTTTCTGTTTTTCAATGTTTGGAAATTCTGTTCCTTTTTGGTTAATTTCTCACTTATCTTCTCAAGCTCTTCTTCTTTTTTTCTCAGTTCAGCAGAGACTTTTTCTTTTTCCTTAGAATAATTTTTAATATCTCTTTCACAATCTCTCCATGATTGTTCGTCCTTTTCATTATAAATTTCTAAATCCTTTAGTTTCTCTAAGAATTCTCTAAGACTATCGAGCGCTTCTTTCCCTTTCTCATATTTTTCTCTTTTTCTCGCATGATCAAGTCTTTCTATTTCATGCCTAATACTTTTAATCTCTTCTCTTAATTTTACAGATTCTTCTTCAACTTCATCGTATCTCTTTTCCTTAATCTCTTCTCTTAAATCATCAATCTTCTTTATAAGTCCCTTTGCATTTTTTACTCTTGTTTTTAGCTTCTCATCTTTGACATCCCTAAACTCACCCCCTGGGGTTATTTTCCCTATTTCTCGCAGAGCATTCTTTATGTTTGAAATATCCTCAGTCCTTAAGCCTGTGAGACGATCTGTCACATTAGTGTAAAATTCGCTTTCACGAGCAATGGAAAGATCGCTGTTTCTGATAATAAAAATGTTGCGACATTCTGTGGAAGATAAATTTGTAACCTTTGTTAAATTTCTTTTTTCTGGTAATTTGATTTCCTTGCCTTCATACTTTATAATTACATAACCCTCTGGGTTTTCCTCTACCCGATCTATACGCTCGAAATCTCTAACATTCCGCCCTAATAATAACTTTACAAGTGCATCTATTGTAAGAGTTTTCCCATCCTCATTTTTACCCCAAAATAAGTTGAAATTATGTAGCAATATTCTACCTGTGTTTGGTAAAGGACCATATCGAATTATTGAGAATTCCTTTATTTTCATGATCTTGCCTCCATCATTGCCTTTATTGCTAGATTCCACAACTCCTTCTTCTTATCTTTATTGTAATCTTTCTGTTTGAGTTTCTTCATGAAGCTTTTGAATAAGTCATCTTCAAGGATTGTATGTATGTCTTTGAATTCAAAATGTTCTTCTTCTACGGTTCTTCCTTTAGTACCTCTTTTTATTTGTCTTACAAGCTCGGTTTCGTTTATTTTAATTTTCTCACTATTAATATATCCCTTAATTGTCAAGATAATTCTTGCTTCAGGATGCACTTTTTCAAGATGCTCTCTTACAATTTCTACAGGATTTTTCTCCACAAAAGGATCAAATTCTATAATCACTTCTTCAAAGTGAGGAGTATCAATAGGATATTCCCTGGGTGGCTCTCCAATCTCAAAGATATTCACTTTTCTCTGCCCTATTTCTCTTTTAGTTATTGAAACAGGCGACCCAGGATAAACAAAGTATTTACCTTTGCCAAATTCCCACACATCAAATTTTGAATGAAAATGTCCTGCAAGGACATAATCGACTTTTAGATCTTTGAAGTAAGAAAGTTTAACAGGCATGTATCTTTCTTCACCTTCTTCTCCAAAATCTTTCCTTGAAAAGAAAGCATCAAGCAATTCACCGTGATAAAGTAGGATATTCGTTTTATCAGAGGGTAATTTATCCGCTAAGGAATGAAGTTTTTTTAGAGATTCCTCTTCCTCATTATTATGTTCGAAGGGCAAGCCCCATATCGTTAAGCCTTTATATTCAAAAGGTTTATTTGAATCGTTCAAAATAATCGCATCTTCACCAAAATACAAACCACTTTTATACGATTCGCTGTCATGATTCCCGGGAATAAACGCTATTTTAAAGCCTTTATTTGAAAATAGCTCCCGTATTTTAGGTCTTAGTGTTTCAGCATTAACTCCTTTATCGAATAGGTCGCCACTTACTACGAGAATCCCTATTTTCTCTTTCTTCCCAATTTCAATTAATCTTTGGAGTGTCTTCCATCTATCGTCTCCATATCTCCTTAGATGAATGTCT
>JAJOKN010000017.1 GCA_021129815.1 Desulfotomaculum sp.
GTTTATAAATCCTTTTCAATATAAATAAAGCGCAAAGTTTTTGAGTGTTTTTTGTATTTTCCGTGCACTTTTTTCGAAGTTTACAGGCTTAGTCCCTTATTTTTATTTGGTTTATTGTTTATTCAGTAAGCCCTAAATAATGTTGTTTTAAATCCCAGGTTGTTTTTATTGAATTGAATGTCAGGCCAGTCTGCTATCTACTGATGACTATCCATAGCTACTGACAATTGCTTAACTCTCGACTGCTTATTATTCTTTTCACGCACCCTTGACAGCCTCAAACCGTTCAATATCACGATCAGCGTTGTGCCCATGTCTGCCAGCACTGCCATCCACATCGTCAAAAATCCTCCGGAAAGCAATGCAACTGCTGCAAGCTTTAAGCTCACAGCTAAAGCTATGTTTTGTTTTATTATGCTTAAGGATTTTTTAGATAACACTATGAAAAACGGTATTTTCTTTATATCATCGCTCAAAAGAGCTACATCTGCTGCCTCAAGCGCTATATCCGTTCCTTTTGCCCCCATTGCTATCCCTACATCGCACTTCGCAAGCGCAGGTGCATCGTTGATGCCATCTCCAACCATTGCAACCACGCCCTTTTCTTCCTGCATTTTTTCAATCAAATTTAGCTTTTCCTCAGGCATAAGTCCTGCATATACTGTATCTATGCCCAACGCTGAAGCTACAGAATGTGCAGCACTTTTGTTATCCCCTGTCAACATGACTGTACTTATTCCCATGCGCTTTATAGCTTCTATGACTTCCCTCGCTTCTTTCCGTATGTCATCTTCAAAAACTACAATGCCTATAAGTTTTATAGACTGTGATTTATAGCAGGCAGCAACACCTATAACAGTTCTTCCCGACTTTTTGTTCTCATCAATCAAAAGCTTAAATTTTTCATTTATAAAAGCACCCTTTGATTCTAAAAACTTAATATTGCCTAACAGGCATTCAATTTCTTCGCTGTCAACCATCAACTTTCCTTCTACTCCAAGGCCAGGATATGGCTTAAAGGAAATGAGCTCAAAAGGCTCCAATCTTTTTTCTTTAGCATAATTGCACAAACTCTTCGCTAACGGATGTTCAGATTTGAGTTCTAGCGAATAAGCTATCTTTAAGAGCTCTTCGCTGTTTACATCTTCTGCGTTATATACACCACACACTTTTGGTTCTCCTTTAGTCAGCGTTCCAGTCTTATCAAAAGCCAACACCCTTACTTTAGCCATCTTTTCAAAATAATCTCCGCCTTTCACCAACACCCCTGCTGTTGCCGACCTTCCCATAGCACTCACCAAAGCCACAGGAGTAGAGATTACCAGCGCGCAAGGACACGCCACCAACAAAAGCGCTAATGAACGATAAACCCATGTAGTAGGATCATAGCCCAAAACAAAAGTAGGAATTGTCGCCATCCCCAGCGCTATTGTTAAAATTATCGGAGTGTAATAAACTGCAAATTTATCCACTGTTCTCTGCATTGGCGTCTTTTTCTCCAGCGCTTTTTCTACGAGTTTAATTATCTTCGATATCATGCTCTCCGATGCAGGCTTTTCAACCAGTATTTCAAGATACCCACCTTCATTTATAGTTCCTGCATAAACATATGAACCTTTTTCTTTCGCTACAAGCTGTGACTCACCTGTAACAGCCGATTCATTAACCCAAGATGAGCCCGCCAAAACCTTTCCATCTATCGGTATGCGCTCACCCGGACGCACAACTACTATTTCGTCAACTTTTACTTCTCTGATATCTTTTTTAACTTCACCTTCTGGCGTTTTCACAAATGCAACAGAAGGAGATAAATTTATGAGCTTCTTTACTGCTTGTCGCGTTCTATCCATAGCATAATCTTCTAAAGCATGGCTTAGCGAAAACAAAAACGCAATTACTGCACCTTCCATCCACTCTCCGATAAGCACAGCACCGGTTAAAGCTATCACCATAAGCACATTTATATCGAACTTAAACCTAACTAAATTCTTTACACCTTTTTTAAAAGTTGCCCAGCCGCCAATGACGATAGCAGCTGAGTACGCTGCAATTACAAAATGTTTTGAGTAACCAGCCCACCACATAAGCGCTGCTGTGAGCAGTATCACGCCAGATATTGCTGCACTTACCGCTCCACCTTCAAATATTTTCATCCACGCATTTTTAACCTTACTTACAGTGCTGCTGCCTGCTCCGCTTTCATCTTCTATTTCTACAGCAACATCGTCTCCACAAACCTTTTCAATGCTGAGTCCCTGTTCGCGGATAGTCTCAATTATCTTTTGTGTGACATCATCGTATTCAACTTCCAACTTTCCTGCAGCAAAGGAGATCTTAACACTCCTTACTGAATTGATATTTTTAATTTTCTCCTCTAACTTTTTAGCACAATCCGGAGAATCCAAGCCTTTTAAATAAAATACACTTGTCATATTCATTCACTCCTATATTTACCCGATTTTTTCAAATTCAACCCTCTACTTCATTGATTTAGATTTATGAATATGAAAACAATTGAACATATATTCAATTGTAATTGTAATAAAAAAAGTTGAAAGCGTCAACCAAAACATTTTTTGGGTACTCAGTTAAAAAGTAGTTGCATTTAAATCATTAAAACAAATTGTTTAAATAAATTAGCAATATATTTGCAGGTTAAAAGATCAAGAGGTTAAAAGGCTAAAATAGTGAAGGTGATTTTAGAAGCAGAAAGTGAGGAGTTATCTAAAAAATAGCATGTCCCTAACCTAATAAGCTAAATAACTGCAAAAAATATAAAGATAGGATTATGTAGCTTGATAAAAAAATAAGGGTAATTTTGAGTTTTAAATTCTTTAATATTTCAGCGTTGATTATATAACCACAAGATTGACACTTAAATAAGTAAAGTTTTAACACAGGCATTTCACGTATGTTTTATATGCTCCAAACCCTCTTTAAATAGATTCAAAATGTGCTCATCATCCAAAGTATAATAGACCTGCTTGCCTTTTTTGCGATACTTTACCAACCTCAAGCTGCGCAATATGCGCAGCTGGTGAGATACTGCAGATGTGCTCATCCCTAACACAAATGCAATATCGCACACACACAATTCACGTCTAGCAAGCGCGTTTATAAGCTTAAGCCTATTGGGATCTCCAAGCACTTTAAAAGTCTCCGCTAGCTTTTCCGCTTGCTCACGTGTGATCATATTTTTCTTCACATCTTCAACTGCCTCATCATGTATTGAATATACTTCACAAACAGGCTCTTTTCTTTCAGTATTACTCATAAAAGAACAATCCCTGCCCTTCACTAAAGAGCTATATGCTAAAATTTTTATAAAAACTCTTGTACTGATAATACTAACATATTTCAAGGATTTCAACAAAGCCTGTCATAATAAAAGACGGTGTCAAGTTTTTGTAGGATTTTTTGAAAGCACTCTATCATACTTACAATTATTTACAGTTGAATTGAACCTTGT
>JAJOKN010000035.1 GCA_021129815.1 Desulfotomaculum sp.
TAGATACTCAAGATAAAAATGTTAAATATTTGCATTAGATCCAAGCACTCTCTTGTCCTTATCTCTTCTTGTAATATGTTTTGCATCAAAATACTCTAAAAGAGGCAATACATACTTTCTAGACGTGCCCAGCAAATCACGCACTTCTCCCACTGAAATTTTTTGATTTTGTTTCAAAAAATCTATAATTTTATTTTTAGCGCACTCAACTGCATCAGTATGAAAATACATATCTTCAGCAACTTTACACAAACAACCTCTGTTCAACAAATACTGCAAATACTCTGATGCCTTTTCATCATCTATCCTCAGCTCTTCTACAACAGATGTCCATTTCGGAGGACTAAAGGGCTTTTCTTTAAAGCTCTGTTCTATATTTTTCAATGCCTCCTTATCCTCATCGCTTGGTTCTTCAGAAAAACCAGTCAAGCGCACAACGTCAGCGTCTATGCTTAGAATTCCACGCTTTTGCATTTCGCACAACAAGCTTTGAAATACTTTTGTACTTAAAAAGGAAAAAAAGCGCGAACGGAGCTCTTCCTTTGGATAGCCTTGTCTCAGTGGATAACTAAGATGATATTTTCTCAATATTTCTGAAATCAATTCGCACCACTCTTTGTACAATTCGCTTGACAGCACATTATCTTTTCCAATAAACTTTATTTTCCCTTGTTCTTTAATTTTTTGTGTTATTTCAAAAATTTTGTTTATGTCTAAAAAAAATGCTTTTGATATTTCCCTTAAATGAATTATTTCCTTTCGATTGTAAATATAGTTTTCAACGAGCTCCTCTATAGACCCTTTTTCACTGATTTTTAGCATTTTTATGGCATTATCATCAAAGCGCCTGTGCTTTGCAGGATTGGGATCGATCACAACTCCACCGCCAATTGTGCGCATTGGAGAATAGCTTCTTATAACAAAATTATTTCCCTTTATAGCTGCTGTCTTGTCCTCCAAAAGAAGCTGCGCATAAGCTTCTTCACCCGCTGCTAATTCATCTCTGTCGAGCAAAATAACTCTGCACATGATTTCCGATGTGCCTATGTGCAGCCTAATTCTTGTTCGATTTTTTAAAGGCTTTACTGCGCTTTTCAAAAGTTTTAACTTCACATCTATAATATCGGTAGGCTTTATAACATCTGGGTTTGATATAACACAGCCGCGCTTTAAATCCTTGGCTTCCACACCGCTCAAATTCACTGCAACGCGCTGACTTTGAAAAGCTTTGGTTACTTTTTTATTATGAACTTCTATATTTCTAACTTTAGCCAAAATCTTATCAGGCAGTATCTCTATTTCATTCCCTAAAGATATTTCTCCTGATAAAAGCGTTCCAGTAGCAACAGTGCCAAATCCTGTGACTGAAAACACTCTGTCAACAGGCAGGTACAAAAAATCAAATGCTTTTTTTCTCCCAAGTTTGCCTACAACTTCATCTATTTTCTTTAACAAAACGTCAAGCCCTTCTTTGGTTACAGCAGATACTGGGACAATAGGTGCTTCTTTAAATGTAGTATCCTTTAAAAAAGATTTTACCTCGTCGATGACCATTTCCAGCCAATCCGAATCCACCATGTCTATTTTAGTCAAGGCTACAATCCCAGTTTTAACATTCAAAAGCTGCAGTATATCCATGTGTTCAGCTGTTTGAGGCATTACACCCTCATCAGCTGCTATAACCAAAAGCACAAGGTCAATTCCACAAGCACCTGCTAGCATATTTTTTATAAATTTTTCATGCCCTGGCACGTCCACAATGCTTGCAGTCCGACCGCTTGGCAGCTTAAGATGTGCAAATCCCAGTTCTATAGATATGCCCCTTTGTTTTTCTTCTTTCAGCCTATCGGTATCAATACCCGTCATGGCTTTAACAAGCTCTGTTTTGCCGTGATCCACATGTCCAGCAGTGCCTATTACAATATGCTTCATGACCAAATCACTCTTTCGTTCATTCCCGAAGCGCTCTTTTCAAAGCATCTGCCAACAGATTTATTTCCTCATCCTTAACCGTGCGCACATCCAACAGCAAGCTATCCTTATGAATTCTAGCAATCACTGCAGGGTTTAACATCCTGAGCTTTTTTGCTAAATTCTCAACGCTTATTTGCTTGGGCTTCACAACAACTATGCTGGTTGGCAGCACTGCTTGCGGCAGCGCTCCACCGCCAACTTGAGATGCTCCCTCTGAAAATTCCACAATTGCATTTGAAACATCCAACAACTCAGCTAACTTCAAAGCCCTTTCCTTTAAAACTTCTTTTGAAGAAACCAACATCTTCAGCACAGGAATATTCCTAACAGCTCTTTCCTCATCTAAATACTCTCTAAGCGTAGCCTCTAGTGCAGCAATTGTCATTTTATCTATCCTGAGCGCTCTTGTCAGCGGATTCTTTTTCATGTCTTCTATGTATTCCTTTTTACCTAAAACTATACCTGCCTGTGGCCCTCCTAAAAGCTTGTCTCCTGAAAATGTTACAATATCCGCGCCATCTTCTATTACTTGTTTTACAACTGGCTCATGCGGAAGTCCAAATTTGCTCAAGTCTATGAGGCAGCCGCTGCCCAAATCGCTCATCACAGGTAACCCATACTTCCCTCCAAGCTTCGCCAATTCCTTTATAGTTGTAGTGTGAGTAAAACCTAAAATGCAGTAGTTGCTGGTGTGCACGTTCAACAAAAGCGCTGTATCGTCAGTTATTGCATCTTCATAGTCCTCAACATAAGTCTTGTTTGTAGTGCCTACCTCCACCAACTTTGCTCCGCTCTGCTCCATAACATCTGGAATGCGAAATGACCCGCCTATTTCTACAAGCTGCCCTCTCGATACGATCACTTCTTTGCCTTCTGCCATCGTGTTGAGCGCCAACAGCACAGCCGCTGCATTGTTGTTCACCACAAGCGCACTTTCAGCACCTGTAAGCCTAGTTAAAATCTCTTCTACTGCATCATAGCGATGACCTCTTTTACCTGTGACAAGATTCAACTCTAAGTTGCAATAATTCCTTGCAACGTTCAAAACAGATTCACACGCTGACTCACACAGCACAGCCCTTCCTAAGTTAGTATGTAAAACAACTCCTGTAGCATTTATAACGCGCCTTAAATTTGGCACGCTTTGTTCAGATGCCATGCGCAATATTTCGCTTATCACTTCGCTATAGTCTATTTCAGCAAATTCCCCTGATAGTATCTTCTCTCTAAATTTTTCCAAAACTTTTCTTGTAATATGCAGAACTTCAGCACGCGAACATTTATCAAAAAGCCTTGAAATCGCTTCATCCCTTAATATCCTATCTACTGATGGAAGTTTTTTAAACGCCTGTTTTATTTTATCCAAATTGTTGTTTTTATTCATTTACTGCCTCCAACACAGCTCCTTTTTATGTGCAGTTTAATGTTCTTAACACAAATTATATAACCATTCAACGATAAAAGCAAAAAACCTTT
>JAJOKN010000069.1 GCA_021129815.1 Desulfotomaculum sp.
GGATATACAACGAAGCAAAGCTAAAAATGACAAGCGAATTTAAAAAGATAGATCACTTGAGCAAAGATATGACTTATGAGTATTTGGGCATAAAAGGCTTTAGCGAAGAAGAAAAAGAGCTGATATGGGAATATTTAGGTGGGTGCATACCGAGAATTCAAAGGGTGATAAGGAAGAAGGCACAGTTCAGCACGCTAAAAGAATATCTAGAAAATGAGGCAGAACTGGCAAAGAGCGAAGTAAAATTTTTTATGCTGAAAAAATGCACGCATAGAGAAATAGAATTGTTTGGGCAAGTCATAGAAAAAATTGTAAAAGAAGGCTATTACACTTTAGATGAAAGGGACGAACAAAAAGATGAATATGTAAGCGTGGTAGAGAAATTTGCACAGATGGAAATACTCTTTTTTGATCCGCTCACATTAAAAATAACAGGCAATAACAGGTTGTATGAAAAAGCGTTTGAGAAGTTAGTTTAAATGTAAAAAAATTATTTAAATCAAATACCATAATTTAAAATTTTTAGAAATTTAACGAAAAAAATGAGTAAAAACGAGCAAGCAAGCTAAAAATATCAATTTTTTAAGGTACATGGTTTTATTTGTTAATATTTGGTCTATAAGTAAGCTTGTTGATTTTAAAATTATTTGTTATACTCTCAGTGGTCAAAGTAAGTCAAAGTCAAAACCGATGTAAAAATATAAGTTTAATTTGTGCAAGCAGGGGGCTAGTGCTTATGCCTAATATTTCAGATATGATAGAGAATTATTTGAAGAGCATAATAGATAAGAATAAATATGGTTATGTTGAAATTAGGCGTAATGAGCTGGCCAATATGTTTAACTGTGCACCTTCACAGATAAATTATGTGCTGTCGACGAGATTTACAATAAATCATGGATTTATAATTAAAAGCCGCAGAGGCGGCGGTGGATATGTGAGGGTGAAAAAAATTCCACTTGAGGACAGCGTCGATTGGTGGCGCAATATTTTGGATTTGATAGGTGATTCTATAGAGCAACAAGAAGCTGTCAGCTTGATTAAAAGGCTGTTGGATGAAAAGCTGATCACATCCCGAGAGTATAAAATAATGGAGAGCGTTATGGATAAGTTGGATTTAAAAGTAGAAAGAAAGTTGTTGAACAGGTTGAGGGCAGAACTTTTGAAGTCAATGATAGCGGTATTGTGCACTGAATCTGATGCACTTGATGATTAGTATATTGGTAAGAGGATTTTTGTTTTAAAATCTCACTTGTTTTTAAGGAGGGTTTGTTATGTTATGTGAGAAGTGCAATAAAAAATCGGCAACTGTTCACTTGACACAGATAGTTAACAACAAGAAAACAGAAATGCATTTGTGTGAGGAATGTGCAAATAAGAGCTCTTTTATATCACACACAAAGAGCTTTGGATTTGAACCTGAATTTAGCTTTCAGAGTTTTTTAAGCGACTTAATAGGAAGCGATTATGTGTTTTCAGATAAAAGCGCAGCTTCATGTCCGAAGTGCGGCACATCACAGCGGGATATTGCAAAAGGTAACTTGCTTGGCTGTGCAAAGTGTTATGATACGTTTAAGGAACAACTGTTACCTGTCATAAAGCGCATTCACGGCACTACCCAGCATGTGGGTAAAGTTCCAGAAGAACGCACTGCTGGAAAAACCAAGCTTGTGAAAAAACTCAGAGATTTAAAATCACTTTTAAAAGATGCGGTGAGTAAAGAAGAATTTGAAAGAGCAGCGAAGATAAGAGATGAAATAAAGGCATTGGAAAAGAAGTTGGGAGTGGTATAAAGTGGGAATTAAGGAGATAGTAAATAGCACAAAAATATATTGGCTCACTTCAGATGGTCCAGAGCGTGATGTTGTGGTCAGCAGTCGAGTGAGAATAGCTAGAAATTTAGCTGATATTCCTTTTCCGGGCGTTATGTCTGATGCTGATGCAGAGTCAATTTTCCATGCGGTAAAGCTGGCGGTTGCAAAACGGAATGATATCGAATTTACATGGCTTAGAGAACTTTCAGATGCTGAAAGAGAGATATTAATGGAAAAACATCTCATAAGCCCAGATCTTCTGGAAAACCACGAAAAAAAAGCTGTAATGCTCAGCGAAGACGAAACTATAAGCATAATGCTGAATGAAGAAGATCATTTACGCATTCAGTCTTTGCTTCCGGGATTGCAGCTGGAACGCGCATGGAACTTGGTGAATGAATTGGATGATCTTTTGGAAGAGACTCTTGGTTATGCTTTTTGTGAACAACTAGGGTATTTAACATCTTGCCCTACCAACGTGGGCACTGGGCTTAGGGCTTCTGCTATGTTGCATCTGCCAGCTCTCAATATCATAAATCAAATAAACAGCATTATGAGTACAGTTTCTAAGCTGAGACTAGCTGTGCGTGGATTATATGGAGAAGGAAGTGAAGCAAAAGGGAATTTATATCAAGTGTCAAATCAGATTACTTTAGGTCACACAGAAGAGGAAATTTTAAAAAATCTAAATTCAGTTATAAAGCAGATTATAGATAAAGAGCGCAAGGCGAGAAAAGCTTTGTATGAAGAACAGAGATATTACTTGGAAGATAGAGTGTTTAGAGCATACGGCACTTTAAAGTATGCACGGCTTTTGACTTCTAACGAGAGCATGAATCTCATATCGGATGTAAAGCTGGGAGCTAACTTAAAAATTATAGATGTTGATCCAAATGTTTTAAATGAACTTATGATCATAACTAGACCGTCATATTTAACAAAATATGCGGGCAAGAAGCTTGACTCGCATAAGCGGGATATTTTAAGAGCGGAGCTTGTTAGAAGCAAGCTTAAAAATTTAAATTAATTTTGTAAGGAGGGGTTTTATATGTTTTCAAAGTTTACCGAAAGAGCTAATAAGGTTCTATTGTTAGCTCAGGAAGAAGCGAAGAAGATGAAATATCCTTATATAGGAACGGAGCACATTTTGTTGGGGTTAATAGCTGAAGGCGAAGGCGTTGCAGCAGAAGTGCTGCAGGAGTTGAAGATCAATGCAGAAGACGTCAGAAAAGAGGTTTTAAAGCTAGTTGAACAGGGCGACGGCAGAACTCCATCTGAATTCGTACTCACTCCAAAAGCAAAGAGAGTAATTGAGCTTGCGTTTTACTTTGCACGCAGAATGGGACACAATTATGTGGGGACAGAGCATTTGTTGCTAGGCTTAGCAGCTGAAGGAGAGGGTATTGCGGCACAGGTTTTGAACAATATGAATGCGGACATGCAAAAAGTTCAAGAAACGTTATTAAAGCTCTTAGGAAGTCAGGGGCAAAGCATGGGAGTAACAGGATGTATGGGTGGAACAAAAAGCAAGTCACTGTTGAAGGAATTTGGCAAAGACCTGAACGAAATGGCTAAAAATGGGGAATTAGATCCGGTCATCGGTCGAGAGGAAGAGATAGAAAGAGTTATACA
>JAJOKN010000079.1 GCA_021129815.1 Desulfotomaculum sp.
AAATATCATGACATCACAATTTAATACAGTGAGCCCTTGGTGCAGCATGAGAGAAGCTTCAGATCTCATTGGCAAGTCAGAAGTAAGCTTGCTTCCGGTTTTGGATGACGACAGATTGATAGGAATAATAACTCCTAAAAATATAATAGAAAGTCATCCGAATAGGCTTGTGATAGACACCATGACAAAGGACTTGGTTACACTAACTAAAGGTACGACTATATGGGAAGCTAAAGAGCGCTTTGAAAAATATGGTATCAGTAAAATACCGATTTTGGATAATGGACGCGTAATAGGCATCTTAACAAAGGAACAGTTGTACTTTGAATTGGGCAAAAACATAGATGCTATGACAGAGTTGTGGCGTGCAGATTATTTGAGGTGTAAATTGTTAGAATTAATCAATAAAGAAAAGAAAGCCAGTATTATATTTTTGGATTTGAATGGGTTTGGAGAAATCAACAAAAAATACGGTCATGTAGTAGGTGATGAAATTTTACAAAAGGTAGCGAAATGCATAAGAGATACTATAAATGATAAAACTGATTTTGCTTGTCGCTATGGAGGAGATGAGTTCAGCATTGCTACTTTGAGAAAAGGAACAGAAGCAGAGCAGTTAGTGGTTAAAATAAATTCATGTATTTCAAGAGCTAAATATTTTAATAATATTAAAGTTTCTGCAGCAGCAGGTGTTATTGGTATATGTAAGCCTGTACATATACATAAAAAAAATAACTGTATTACTCTGGATGAGGCAATTAACATGGCAAGTTATGCATCTACAAAAGCTAAAATTAGCAACAAAGATGTAATAATGATGGGGGTATTCAACATAGCTGTTGAAAATAATGAAAAAGCAGCAATTGATAAAAACAACGGGCAAGCAGACTTATAATATTTTGCTGTTAAAGCAAAACATGAACTTTGCTGCTTGCCCATTTTAATTTTTGTCATTGATTTCGATTGTTAATTATTATTGAGTTTTTGCTGCTAAAAGCCAAACCCTAAATAAGCTTAAATTATACCGAGCTCCTTGCCTACTTTTACAAACTTTTCTAATGCAAAATCTAAATCTTCTTTGCTGTGTGTTGCTGAGATCATTACACGAATGCGTGCTTTACCTCTAGGAACAGTTGGGAAAACTATTGATTTAGCAAAGATGTCTTCTTCTCTTAAACGTTCTTCCATCTTAACAGCTACTTTTGCATCACCTATCATGACTGGTGTTATTGGAGTTTGACTGTTTCCAACATCAAATCCTTGTTCTTTCATTTTGGATTTGAAGTAATTGGCATTGTCCCAAAGCTTTTTGACAAGGCTGTCATCTCTTTCTAGAATTTCAACAGCTTTAATTGTAGCAGCTACATCTGCCGGAGTGACAGCAGAGCTGAACAAGAATGGACGAGCTTTTTGTTTTAAGAATTCAATCAATATTTTACTGCCAGATACACAACCGCCAACTGTGCCTATTGCTTTAGAAAAAGTGCCTACTTCTACATCTACTTTGCCGTGTAGATGAAAATGATCTACTGCTCCTTTTCCATGACTTCCAAGTACACCTTCTCCATGCGCGTCATCAACCATTACTAAAGCGTCATACTTCTGTGCAAGCTCTACAATATCAGGTAGAGGAGCGATATCTCCGTCCATACTGAATACGCTGTCAGTTACAATTAATTTTTTGCCTTCTACATCTTCATCGTTCAACTTTTCTTCCAGTGAAGCCATGTCGCAGTGTTTGTAAATTTTTCTTTTAGCACGAGAAAGGCGGCAGCCATCTATAATGCTTGCATGATTTAGCTCATCTGTAAATATTGTGTCTCCTTTTCCTACTAATGCAGGTATTACTGCTAAATTTGAACAAAAGCCGGACTGGAAGGTAAGAAGTGCTTCAGCGCCTTTAAATTCAGCTAGCTTTGCTTCTAACTCTTCATGTAGAGTCATAGTTCCTGCAATGCTTCTAACAGCTGCAGGTCCTGCTCCGTATTTGTCCAAAGCAGCTTTAGCTGCACTTACTACTTCAGGATGATTTGCAAGCCCTAAATAATTGTTAGAACAAAAATTGAGCATTTTTTTCCCATCTACTACTATCCATGCGCCTTGCGGGCTTCCTATTACTCGAATAGTATTGTATAATCCTTCTTCGCGCAAGCGACTTAACTCGTCTTCCATGAATTTTTGAAAAGTTTGGTTCACATCACAACCTCCTTAAAAATTTTATGGTTTTAGTATAATTTTAGCACAATTTCCACTTTTCATTAACTCCATACCCTTATCAAATTCCTCTAAAGAAAGCTGATGTGTTATAACAGGAGTTAAATCCAGCCTTTTTTCTTTAAGCAGGCGTTTAGCTATGTACCATGTTTTGAACATTTTCCGCCCAGTTACTCCAATCAAAGTTATTTCTTTTAATATGACATCGTTTGTGAGATCTATGCTTACTTTGTCTGAAGGAAATCCTAAAAGCGCCATGCTGCCACCTGTGCAGATACACTTGAGTGCAGTATTTAGAGCAACAGGATGACCAGACATTTCTGCTACAAAATCTACACCTATACCATCTGTAGCGTTTTTGACAGCATATTCCAAGTCTTCTTTAGTTGGATCTATTATTTCATCAGCTCCCATTTTTTTTGCGATATCTTGGCGATATTTGTTGGGTTCGCTTACTACGATTTTAGTAGCTCCAAAGGCTTTTGCTACCCCTACAGCTAAAAGACCTATAGGACCGGCACCGGATATCAAAACGTTCTTTCCTGCTACATTTCCTGCATAAATAGTGTCAATGGCATTGCCCAGTGGTTCTTGTACAGATGCAAACTCAGGTGGGATGGAAGGGTCATTTATCCATACGTCAACTTCTTCTATTACAGCGTAATCTGCAAAGACACCATCTGTGTGTACACCTAGTATTTTCATTTCAGCACATACGTGTTGCTTATCAGTTTCGCATTGATAACAACGACCACATGGAATATGCGTTTCTGCAGAGATAAAATCTCCCACCTTGACCTTTGACACATTTTCTCCAACTTCTACGACGATACCAGCTACTTCATGCCCCAAGATTTGTGGAGTTTTTATCACTGACTCTGCCCATTTGTTCCAAGTGTATATGTGGTAATCTGTTCCACAAATTGAAGTGCTGGTAACTTTTATTAGAACTTGATTTGGTCCAATTTTTGGTATATCTACTTCTATGAGCTCTGCTCCATATCCTGGCTTTGTTTTGACAACTGCTTTCATTTTTCCTTTCATAAGTTATCAACCTTTCACAGCTTGATTTTTTGTATTTGTTGTATTAAAATTAGTGCTAGCTCTTTAAAAGACATTATGAATTATAAGTTATTTATAAACTCATTGTCTATTTAATGTTCGTAAAAAGCATTATTTAGTGGTTTAGTTGTAATCTTGAATAAGTCATTTAT
>JAJOKN010000110.1 GCA_021129815.1 Desulfotomaculum sp.
GTGTTTATTATATATAAAGACGCTTTGAAAATTTCCTTAAAATCAAGCCTGCTGCACAATTATTCTCTTCTTGCGCCTATCTCCTATCATATCATACCATACTGGAGCTGCGTGAAAAATAGAAGAATACGCTCCGATTAAAACACCGATGATCAATGTCAAAACAAAATCACGCAGGGTAACTCCGCCAAACAAATACATGGGAATTAAAACAAACAACACTGTAAGCGTGGTATTTATAGATCTTGCCATTGTTTCCCATAAGCTCAAGTTAATAATATCAGCAAGTCGCATGCCTTTTTTTATGCTCATGTTTTCTCTCACACGATCAAATATCACTATAGTATCATTTATTGAATACCCTATTATTGTGAGCATTGCAGCTACAAATGCAGTATTTACTTCTAACTGCAATATCGATGCAATACCTAACACCACTATCATGTCATGTAACAACGCAATTATCGCTGCAACTCCCTTTGTAAATTCAAATCTTATAGAAACATATATTACAATCAAAACAGATGCTATAACCAGCGACATAACCGCCTTTTGTATGAGTTCAACGCTTATTACCGGACCTATCTTATCGATTCTCAAAACTTCTATGTTGCCAAATCTCTCTTTAAATGCTTTCAGCAAAGCAGCAGTTTGTTGTTCGTCTAAACTTTCAGTCCGTATTAAAAAAACTTTGGCGCTGCTCTCCTGCACGTATCTTTCTGTTAAACCTTGCCCTCTGATAACTTCCCTTACTTCTGAAATATCAGCTTTATCAATCCTTACTTCAAATATATTTCCACCTGTAAAGTCTATTCCTAAATTTAAACCCTGTATAAAAAGTGAAATCAAACCCGGCAAAATAATCACAGCTGAAATAATATACCAAATCTTGCGTTTTTGAATTATATGAAATTTTGGCTCATCAGGCAATAAAGTCTTAAAAAACACAGCTAGTTTATCTCTCCTTAAGACTTAAGCAGCAGTGCTAACTTTTTTGAATTAAAACTTTTCCACACTATTCTCTTTAAGCACCGTAAAGCTTGGGATTTCTGACAATTCTACTATCAGCAACTAATTGCAGCATCAATCTGGTAAGCGTTATAGCGGTAAACATGCTCACTAAAATTCCAATCATCAAAGTCAGACCAAAGCCTTTGATAACCCCTGTGCCGAAATAAAACAATACTCCAGCAGCAATTAGTGTAGTTACATTTGCATCTAATATAGCTCTAAAAGCTCTTTTAAACCCTGAGCGAACAGCTGGTCTTAAAGGCTTGCCTCTCTTAAGCTCTTCTTTTATTCTTTCAAATATGATTATATTAGAATCCACTGCTATTCCAAGTGATAATATAAAACCTGCTATACCTGATAAAGTCAAAGTTACATTGAAAAATGAAAACATAGCTAAAATAAGTACTGAATAAACTACAAGAGCTATATTAGCAATCAATCCCGGTACTCTATAATAAGCAACCATAAAAATTAAAATCAAAGCTATACCTATGATACCAGCAGTTATAGACCTATCCAGCGAATCCTTTCCAAGCGATGGCCCAACTACATTCTTTTGCATAACCTCAACTTTCAATGGAAGCGCACCAGATCTAAGCAACACTGCAATTTCATGTGCTTCTTCCAGCGTACCATAGCCTGTAATGACTGCGCGCCCATCCAATATAGGCGTTCTCACAACAGGATTCTGCAGCAGCTCTCCGTCCAGTACTATTGCAATCTGCTGGTATAGATATTTAGTAGTAGCTTCTGCAAATTTTTCCGTGCCTTCGTCTGTAAATTTTAAAGCTACCTGAATTTCATCAGTAGTAGGATCTCTTTGCGCTACAGCGTTTTTAAGGTCTGCTCCTGTAAGGATAACATCTCCTCTAGGACTTATAAACTCCAGATATGCAGGTCTTATAATTGCCTGAACTGCTCTTTCTGGGTTATCTATGCCTGCTATTTCTACGATAATACGACGTTCACCCTGCTGCTGCACTACCGGTTCTGCAGCACCAAAAGCATTTACACGCCTTTCGATAGTTGCAATCAGTGCTTCCATTTTTTCTTGATTCACTTTTAACTCATCTGTATCCTGTGCTTCTAAGACTACATGCACCCCACCCTGCAGATCAAGCCCTAATCTTATATTGTCAATCAGAGGAAGCCAAGGCACATCCTCTTTTGGAAACACAGGCTTTATTGCTAAAACAACAGCAAATACAATTACAATCCCCAAAACAATAAGCTTTATCAATTGTGCAATTTTCATTACAAATATACGCTCCTTAAAACCACTATATTAGCTTTGAATCATTTACAA
Organism: Desulfotomaculum sp.; assembly: GCA_021129815.1. Taxonomy (GTDB): domain Bacteria; phylum Bacillota; class Desulfotomaculia; order Desulfotomaculales; family Desulfohalotomaculaceae; genus JAJOKN01. The sequence continues at coordinate 2,318 of JAJOKN010000110.1, forward strand.
TCAACTCAAAATCACAGCCTAAATGATTAGCAGCGCGTCTGCACAGAATCATGCGTGTTAAAAAAATTTCAAAATACTCCATGACAGAGCAGATATTTATATCGATCTCAAGCCTCATGCTGATAACACGTTTTTGCTGATCAACATTCACTGCTACACTTTTAGCTGCATAATTCACTCTGTCATGAATATCAAAGGTAGCAAAATCTGTATTTCTAACTCTTGATCTGTGTACATCTGACTTGTCTGCTATTATCAATGCAGCAGCCACATTGGAAACAGGATAACCATATTGTTCCTCGTGATTTGCTATAGCTGAAGCTACTATAGCAGCCTCACTGGGATTCATGCCCATTTCTATCAATATCGGAAATACTATATTAGCACCCGATATTCCGTGATTGTTGCGGCTGATCACATTACCTATGTCATGTAAATAACCTGCTATAGCAGCAAGCTCTGCATCACGCTTATCATACCCCAACTCTTCTATTATGTAGCGCGATACTTTAGAAACTATATTCAAATGCCGATAGCTGTGTTCTGTGTATCCCATAACCCCCAAAAATTCGTTTCCTTTTCTAATACAAGAATCTATAACAGGATGCCGTTTAACATCTTCTAAAGTAACCAAGCCGCACTTATCCTTTCATTATAAGATTGCTTTTTTATTTATCATTTGCGTTAGCATCATTTTCAGCTTTTTGCATCAGCTTTTTTGGTCACCTGTGTTATTGCTGTTTTTAAAAGCTCAATTTTAACATTATCTATGAGTCTTAACACGACAGTATCTTCTTTAATCTTTACTATCGTTCCTAATATTCCTCCAGCAGTAATAACTTCATCATTAACCTTAAGCTCACTTATCATCTTTTGATGTTCTTTTTGCCGCTTTTGTTGTGGACGAATAAATAAAAAATATAACAGTGCAAACAACGCTACTATGTACAAAATAGTTATAATTTCTGGACTCATTCTTTTCACTCCCCAAATTAAATTAATAAAAAACCTTATTCTGCTTCAAAATATGAAAACTCTACAAGCACCCC
>JAJOKN010000005.1 GCA_021129815.1 Desulfotomaculum sp.
TATAATAAGTGGCGTTGATATCTTTATATAAGGAGAATTAAACATAACATCATGATTGACATTTGGCAAGTTTTAGTCAACTCACTAGTTACAGCAAGTATTTATTTATTAGCGGGAATTGGGCTTACACTTACTATTGCTCTGTCGAGGTTTGCAAACTTTTCCTATGCAGAGTTGATTACATTAGGCGCTTACTGTGGTCTGTTCTTTCTAGCAACCAAAGATGGAAATATATTTTTGGCGATTATACTTGCTTTTTTTGTTGTGGGCTTGGTAAGCGTTGTTTCTTATTCTGCAGTTTTTAAACCTCTTGAAGAGCGGAAAACTAGCCTTATTCATTTAATGGTTGCTTCTATAGCGCTGGGCTTTGTGTTGAGGTATAGCATTGGGGAAATATGGGGTTGGTCAGTGTTATTTTATCAAACTGTTTGGACGGTACATACCATAGGCTCTGTTAGAATTACTAGCTTGTGGATCATGATGATTTTAACTGCCTTTATAGTTGCGCTGTGTTTGCATTATTTTCTCACTCGAACAAAGATGGGAAAAGCTATCCGTGCTATTGCATGCAACCCTGCCCTTGCATCTATAACAGGCATTAATAAACAAAAAGTTATATTTTTAGTTTGGTTTTGTGGAGCTGGGCTTGCGGCAGTGGCAGGAGTGTTTAGAGCTGCAGATACTCGCTTGTCACCGATGATGGGTTGGGAGCTTATACTGCCAATATTTGCCACTGTTATATTGGGCGGAATCGGCAATTTTTATGGCTTGATTGTTGCAGCACTTATAATTGGACTTGTGGAGAATTTTGGCGTAGCGATGTTATTAAAACTCGGCCTTTCTACAGAGTACAGAATGGCTCTTGTGTTTTTGATATTAATTGCAGTGTTAATAATAAGACCTAAAGGATTGGCAAGGTGATTTTAAAATGGATTTTACAGTTTACTTGATGGATACGCTCGTCTTCATGGCTATATTTGCTATATTATCTATGAGTTTAAATGTGGAATATGGCTATACTGGCTTGGGTAACTTTGGTAAGGTAGCGTTTTTCCTGTGTGGAGCTTATACATATGCTATTGCTCTTTTATTAGGAGTTCCGTTTTATGTTAGTTTTGTGCTTTCTGCTGTTACTTCTGCAATATTAGGTGGGCTTATGTCACTGCCTGCTTTGCGTTTGAGAGAAGATTACTTAGCTATTGTTACGCTTGCTATTGGAGAAGTACTTCGCATATTTGTTAAAGCTGAAGAGTGGCTCACAGGTGGCGTGTGGGGGATAACAGTACCGTCTGTCTTTGCTAATTTGGGATTGAGCGTTGATGCAGTAGCTTTTGCAAATGTGTTGCTTTCATGGGGAGTATTAATTGCTGTGTTTTTGTTTTTAAGATATCTTACCAATACACCTTACGGCAGAGTGCTGCTCAGCATCAGGGAAGACGATACCGCAGTTCAAGCGCTGGGTAAAAATCCAATTTTGTATAAAGCACAGGCTTTTATGATAGGCTCAGCTATTGCAGGGATTGCAGGAGCTCTTTTTGCTCAATACATGAGATTTATCGATCCATACATGTTTTTGCCGATGGTTACTTTTACTGTGTGGATGATGTTGATTTTAGGTGGTACTGCTAACCATTATGGGGCTGTTGTTGGTGCTTTGATTGTGGAAATATTCAACCGCGGCTCGAGGATTGCTAAAGACTACTTGGATTTACCATTTGATCCTCATAACATACAATTTATTTTATTTGGAGTGCTGATTATATTGCTCCTTTTATATAGGCCTTATGGGCTGTTCAGAGAAAAGCCACTTAAAACGGGAGTAGAAGCAGAGGTGATAAAATGGCAATCCTCGTCGTCGACAAAATAACAAAGCGTTTTGGGGGATTTCAAGTATTACAGGATGTTTCGCTGAAAGTAGAAGAGGGAAGTATTACAGGTCTTGTGGGTCCGAATGGTAGCGGAAAGAGCACACTTTTGAGCACTGTTTTTGGCTTTTATAAGCCTGATGGCGGTGATGTGTATTTTAAAGGAGATAAAATTACTGCGCTACCACCGCATGATGTTTATAAGAAAGGCATAGCTTTTGCGTTTCAAATACCGAGGTTGTTCTTTAAGCTCACAGTGTTGGATAACCTCTTGATGGCTGCTAGGGACCATGTAGGAACTACGCTGGATGGAACTTTGTTTTTGCGCAAGAAGTGGAAGAACCAGGAACTTGAGTTAGCAAGAAGAGCTTTTGAAATATTGGAGTTGTTGGATTTATCAAAGCTAGTAAGTCACAAAGCAGGAGAGCTTTCCGGCGGGCAAAGAAAGCTTCTAGAAATTGGTAAAGCTCTCATGGCTAGCCCTGATATGATTTTTTTAGATGAACCTGCTGCGGGGATAAACCCAGTGTTGAGCAGAAAAATATATCAGAATTTAATAGAGCTTAAGAAAAAGGGCATGACTTTTCTGGTAGTCGAGCATAAATTAGAAGTGCTTTTAGAATTCGCTGATTATGTATATATGATGGATAGCGGTAAAATTTTGTTGTCGGGTAAGCCTAAGGAAGTAATAAATGATCCATTATTTTATAATGTGTATGTGGGAGAGGCTAAAGATGTTGTTTCAGGCTAAAGATATTCGTGCAGGTTATGGGGATGTAGTGATAATAAATGGAGTTAGTATTAATGTGGCTAAGGGAGATTTGGTGGTAATTGTAGGGCCAAATGGCAGCGGGAAGTCTACGCTGCTTAAAAGCTTGGTGGGGCTTGCTCGCTTATTTTCTGGCGAAATATTATATGGAGAAGATAATTTAACTAGAGCTCCTACATGGAAGTTAATTGAAATGGGTGTAGGTTATGTGCCTCAGGTGAATAATGTTTTTGCAAAGCTCACTGTTCAAGAAAATTTGGAGATGGGTGCCTATTGCATAAAAGATAAAAAAAGTGTAAAATTAACCATGAAACAAACGTATGAAAAGTTTCCAGAGCTAGCATCGCGAAAAAATGCTTTAGCAGAAACGTTGAGCGGTGGCGAAAGACAGCTTTTGGCTATTGCAAGGGCTATGATGCCAAGCCCTAAGATACTTTTACTAGATGAACCTTTAGCTTTTTTATCCCCAAAGGCATCTGCTAAAATACTGAATAAACTTCTAGAAATTAAGTCTAGTGGGACATCCATACTGATGGTGGAACAAAATGCTATAAAAGCATTAAAACTTGCATCTTACGGATATGTAATTAATGAGGGGCACTGTGCAATGGAAGGAGCAGCTAAAGATTTGTTAGCAAATGATTCTATGAGAGAACGCTTTTTGGGGTTAACAAA
>JAJOKN010000095.1 GCA_021129815.1 Desulfotomaculum sp.
ACAAACTCTACATAACTTGGCAAAAACAATTATTTTCTCCTCCTGTATAGACTAAAAAATTGAGGTTTTAATGTGCTTATCAATATTGAAGTGTTTAACGCGAATTTGAGTTATTTAATATTTAGCTTTAAATGCTGATCTTGATTAAAGGGTAATCGCCATAACTTAATTGTATAATAAAAAATTTTTGGGTGAAAGGAATTTTATAAGTTATTATAGAAAAATTGCATAAAAAGTAATTCATTGATAGGTGTTTACTTAGGAGGAGACTTACTTATGAAAGCCATGACATTAAAACAAATACAAAAAATAAAAGAAAAAGAGCTGCTTGAAATGTCGGAAATTCCTGTACCTGAAATTTTAGATGATGAGATCTTGTTGAAAGTTTTAACTTGTGGAGTTTGTCACACAGAGTTGGATGAAATAGAGGGGCGCACAGCACCTGCTTTTTTTCCGATTATTTTGGGACATCAAGTAGTTGGCATTGTTGAGAAAGTGGGAAGCAAAGTTAAAGGTATAGAAATAGGACAAAGGGTTGGAGTTGGTTGGATATATTCAGCGTGTGGGAAGTGTGAGTTTTGTAAAAACGGCAATGAAAATTTATGCATTGACTTCAAAGCAACAGGCCGCGATGTGAATGGCGGATATGCTGAGTATATGGTTGCAAAAGCAGATTTCGTTCACAGAATTCCAGAATTCTTTTCAGATGTTGAGGCAGCGCCGCTTTTGTGTGCAGGTGCGATAGGATATCGTTCGCTAAAGCTCGCTGGAATTAAAGATGGGGTAAAGCTGGGTCTGATTGGGTTTGGTGCGTCAAATCACTTGGTTTTAAAGATGGTTAAATATCGCTACCCAAATGTTGAAGTATTTGTGTTTGCAAGAAACCAGAATGAGAGAAAGTTTGCTGTTGATATAGGAGCTAGTTGGGCAGGCGATATTGATGAACCTTCACCTGAGAAGCTTGATTCTATCATTGATACTACACCTGTTTGGAGGCCAGTTGTAGAAGGACTTAAAAACTTAAAGGCAGGAGGTAGGCTTGTGATCAACGCTATACGCAAAGAAAACGTTGATAAAGATTACTTGTTGAAATTGAGTTATGAAGAACATTTGTGGCTGGAAAGAGAAATCAAAAGCGTAGCTAATGTGAGCCGATCTGACATAAGCGAATTTCTCACATTAGCTGCTGAGATGAAACTGAAACCGCATGTGCAAGTGTTTTCTTTGGATGAAGCAAATAAAGCTTTGTTGGAGCTAAAAGAAGGAAAGATAAAAGGAGCAAAGGTTTTGAAAATAAGCTAGAAAACTCTAGCCGAATATCTTTTTAGTTATTTCTTGTGCTGTTTTTGTAGTTGCAAGACCTCCCATGGATGTTTCGCGCAGCGTAACGGGTATAGAACAACCCACTCTATGCATCGCTTCAATTACTTCGTCACAAGGAATGACGCTTTCAAGGCCTGCAAGTGCCATATCGGCAGATGATAATGCAATAGCGGTAGCAGTAGCGTTTCTCTTTATACATGGTATTTCTACCAATCCGGCTACGGGGTCGCATACCAATCCGAGCAAACTCTTCAGTGCAATTGCTATAGCATGTGCGCATTGTCTTGGAGTGCCACCTGCAAGCTGTGTTACTGCTGCAGCTGCCATACCTGCAGCTGAGCCAATTTCTGCCTGACATCCTCCTTCTGCACCTGAAATGCTGGCGTTGTTTGCTATGACAAGGCCTACTGCGCCAGCAGTAAACAAAGCATGAATCAAATCGCTTTCGCTAAGGTCCCAGTGTTTTTCCAGCGCAAAAAGGCAACCGGGAAGCACTCCACACGCTCCTGCAGTTGGTGCAGCTACAATAGCTCCCATACAAGCATTTACTTCTGCTGCAGCTGTAGCCATGGATAGCGCAGTGATTAACAAGTTCCCACAAATAGGTTCATTGTTTTTATTATATAAATCGAGCAAGCGCGCATCGCCACCAGCTAATCCGCTCCGCGATTTTAAATTTTCTTTTAAACCACGCTCTACTGCTTGTCTCATTACATTCAACTGATGGGACATGCGATAAAAGACAGCATCTTTATCGCCATCAGCAAAGTTTGAAGCCTCTTGTTCTATCATTATGTCAGATATTTTAACTTCTTTTTCTTCTGCTAGCGAGACGAGTTGTTCTATTGTATTGAACATCATAGCAATTATTCTCCTTTACTTATCAAAGATTGTTTCATTAAAGACTATTACGCTGGTTACATGAGGTAAATTTTCTAAAGCTTTAGATATTTTTTTTGGCACAGGCTGATCGGCTTGTATCAACATAAGTGCCTCAGCACCTTTTGCTTTTCTATCCACTTCCATGGTACCTATATTTATGTCATGGGAAGCCAACAACCCTGCAACGGTGGCTATTACTCCTTTGCGATCATTGTGGAATACTAGAAGGAAATTGCTGTCAGCATGAGCTTTGACTTTAAAGCCGTTGACTTCTACAAGCTCTGCTTTTCCACCGCCAGGTGAAACACCGACAACTTCAAAAGTTTTATCGCCGTGCTCCATTATTATTTTTACTGTATTTGGGTGAGCTGTTTCTTCATCGCTTGTTGATATATCTATTGTCATACCTACTTTTTGAGCTGTATTTATAGAGTCTACTATTCTTTGATCGTCAGCGTGATAGCCCAGAAGCCCTCCCACGACTGCTAGATCTGTTCCATGTCCTTTGTATGTTTTTGCAAAGGAACCGTAGAAAACAATTTTTACTTTTTTAGGTTGAACTCCAAAAATGTCTCGTGCCATAAGGCCTATTTTAGCTGCGCCTGCTGTATGTGAGCTTGATGGACCGATCATAGATGGACCGATAATGTCAAAGACGGATTTATACTTAATATAAAACACCTGCCTTAAAAACTGTGTAACTTTTCTTAACTGAGTGTAAAGTTAATTATTGATTAGATGTTTAGTTAAGGAAAAAAGGAAAAACTTTGAAAAATTATTATACCTAATTCATTGTTTTTTTAATGCAAAAACTCACTATAAGGATACATTATATTGTGATTTATGTGCAATAGATATTAATTTAAAAGCTTAAAAAGAATATTAATGTGATTTATTTTACAGTTTAAACAGCAATCTTTTAAATGATGACCGCTTAACTTGCATATCAACTGCTTGGCTTTAAATTAAATATTAATGTTAATTTGCCAAACAGTTAC
>JAJOKN010000121.1:0-1157 GCA_021129815.1 Desulfotomaculum sp.
AAATTTTATAAATCTCAACCATATGATAAAATTATGGTTATGATGAGTAAAAAAATATTCTTTATAGACTTTGATGGAACTATAACTGAAAAAGATGCAGTGAACTCTATGATATCTAAGTTTTGTCGCGATGGCTGGCAAAAAATTGGCAAACTGTGGGAAAAAGGCGAAATTACCACTGAAGAGTGCGCAAATCAAATTTTTGAACTGTGCACCACCACAAACATAAATGAAATATACAGCTTTTTAGACACCATTAGCATAGACAGCTATTTCAAAAAGTTCGTTGATCTGTGTGAGTCCAACAATTATCCAGTATTCATATTGAGCGACGGATATGAAGAATTGATAAAATATATCTTAAATAAAAATAAAATAAAAAATTTAAAAATATATGCAAACAGAATGACTATTAAAAACAACAGGTTTCACATACTACCTATGTATAAAAACTACAACTGCGGTAAATGTGGAACGTGTAAAAGACAGTTGCTCAATTCTTTAAGAACTAACAACTGTCAAGCAGTTTACATAGGCGACGGGCGTTCAGATATATGCGTATGCCGCTATGCTGATGTATTGTTCGCCAAAAATTATTTATGGCAGTATTGCAAGCAAAACAGTATCCCTGCAATTCAATTCAATAACTTCCACGATATAATAAACTGGACTTTCAAAATAAAACAATAAAAACTAGCATAAAAATAACAATGCTTTTTACACTTACCTTGAAGCCTTAATTACAGCTTGCATAACTAAATTCAATACTTTTTGAAGCTTTGTTTGAGCTTCATGAAACTCTTTTATGATAGGATAATCAAGCATCTTCAATTCCAATTGTTCAGTCTTCTTTAAATCTTCATCAGTTAAGCTGCCTTCCTTTTTCTTTATATCATTCTCTCTTTGCAAGCGGTTTAATTCCTGCAACAAATTCACTGCTTCTTGGTTTTTAAATAACTTTGCTTGCTTTGCCTTAACTTCCTTGTATTCTTCAGTTTGAGTTATGAGTTTTCCCAGTTCTTCAGCCTTTTTTTCCAATTCTTTATACAACAATAACCCCTCCACAATTTTTAATAACACACGCTAGCCATTATAAAGCAAAATCAAATTTAAAACAACTTTTTTTCAAACATTCATCTCTTATTTTTATAGACTTT
>JAJOKN010000121.1:1167-3186 GCA_021129815.1 Desulfotomaculum sp.
CATCTCAACTTCATAATCCTTACCTTGATTAACAACCTGTTCGCTAGCAACTTTTTTAATATATTTTAAGTTTTCATCAATAATTTTTAAAGCCTCTCTTTTAGTACTAACATTTTCCAACTTATCTCTCATAGCATTGATCACAGCATTTTTAACATGCATTTTAAGAGCCTGATCTTCTATAAGTATTGCTATTGGCAACAACATGAAATCTAATAACGCTCTGCGAATACTCTTTATAATTTTCCCTAAAACATCACCGTCATCAAACAAACGCAAACTACACTCATTCTTACAAAATTATAGCTATAAATTTTAAACACCCCATTTGCTAATATTAATTAACTAATATTAGTATGGGAAATATGTGGATTTTCTATTCATTATGAAGCCATTACATAACCTAATCCATGGTAGCAATACCAATATGCCACAAAAACGAAATTATATCTGCTCCCACAAATATAATCAATATAATGTAAAATACAGGTAACATTTCCAATAACTTTGGAGCACGTTGCTCTGTAACCAAAGTTTTTACTAAATAATTGCCAATTATAAACAAAAACAGCGGCCATGCTGCAGCTAAAAACATCGAAGCCTTTCCTGCATGTAAAAGCCCTATTTGATTTAACAAGCTACTTGTACACTTAATAAAAACTATTGCATAAAAATGTTTCTTTACCCTCTTTAGCTGTTCATAACTCAAAAAACCACTTCCTTCTTTCTTTTTGTTAAAAATATTGCCAACAGCGCTTTAAATGCTTATAATGAGTTTATAGTATAAGTCAAAATTATTCAACAATCAACATTCAAAAAAAGGAGTAAAAAAATGAATAATATAAATACAATCAACATAAATACCTCAAAACGCATTGAAATGATAGATATAACTCCCAATATTTTACAGTTGATAAAAGAACAAAAAATATCAGAAGGTATTTGCAGTATATTTGTACCTCACACCACTGCAGCTGTAACAATAAATGAAAATGCAGATCCAACCGTAGTAAAAGACATGCTGAACACGCTAAATAAATTAATACCACACCAAAACAATTACCTACACAGTGAAGGTAATTCTGATGCACATATAAAAGCTTCTTTAATAGGTGCTTCAGAAGTGATATTCATTCAAAACGGCAAGCTGATGTTAGGTACCTGGCAGGGAGTATTTTTTTGCGAATTCGATGGTCCAAGAAGCAGAAAAGTATGGATAAAATTTCTTACATCTTAAAAAATCATACAAATAAATAAGGGGCGAAGTAAGCTCTATCCTTACTTACGCCCCTACGAAACTCAGCAAAAATAAGTACATCTCTTAAAGCAAGAACAGCCAAAATTTATACCTGTACTACTTCTTTTACTTCTGGTACTGCCTGCTTCAGCGCACGCTCAATTCCCAACTTTAAAGTCTGTATAGCGCCAGGGCAGCCTTGGCAAGCACCTTTTAATCTAACCTTCACAACGCCATCATCTGTTACTTCAACAAGCTCTACATCTCCACCATCGCGCTGTAGGTATGGCCTAACTCTATCCAGCGCTTCCTGTACCTGTTCTTTCATAAAGTAAACTTAAGCCTCCTTTCAATTTCAAAAAGTTAATAGGTACTTATCACTTTCAATCTACATTATTTTACCCTTTTCAAAATTAATTAGCAATAATTATAAAAAAATAAAGCACTTGCTATTTTAAAATCATTATAAACAAGTGCATAAAGTAAATGGCTAACTATAATTTACAAAATAATCATTACTTTTGAAGTGATATAAATTCTACTATTACCTCTACTTCTTCTGACCTTTTTTGATAATTTGATATAATCGTTTTCAATTCATTTATTTCAGCTTCTATCTTTTTCAGATCTTCGCCTAGTTGATCTTTTGATTTAAGCGCCTCAGCTCTTTGTTGTTCTTTTTCATTTAACTGATTTACTAAACAATTATATTCTTGTGTAACATCTTTATGAGTTTGTTTAAAATCTACTTCTTCTGATATCAAGCTAATTTTGCTTAATAC
>JAJOKN010000086.1 GCA_021129815.1 Desulfotomaculum sp.
TTCGCCTGATATTGCAGACCTCATAAGAAATGGCAAAATTCATTTAGTTATAAACACTCTTACTAAAGGTAAAACACATGAACGAGATGGCTTTAAAATTCGCAGGGCTGCTGTTGAACACGGCATACCGTGCCTTACCTCTTTCGATACCACATGGGCACTTATAGAAGTGATGCGAATATTAAAAGCAGGGGAGAAGCCGAGCATACTTGCTTTGCAGGATTATTGATGAAAGCAAAAAGAAGTGAAACATGATGTGAAAATTAAGATAAAGCAAATGATAGACTACCGAGTTGTGATAAAATTAAGAGAAAAGAGAAACCTCTTTGAGGGTTTAAAGAGGTGAGGGAATGAAAAACGTTGAAGAAGTAAAAGAAGAGATAAAGAATCTACAAGAAGAAATTAAGAAAGAATACAAAGCGGAGGTCATAGGCATTTTTGGGTCTTATGCGAGAGGTGAACAGACCCAAAAAAGTGACATTGATATTCTCGTGAGATTTTACAAAGGAGCGACGCTCTTTGACTTCGTAGGGCTTAGTTATTTTCTTGAAGAAAAGCTTGGAATTAAAGTGGATGTTGTATCTGAGAAGGCTATAAGACCTGAATTAAAAGATAGAATTTTGAGCGAAGTGATAAATATATGAGGAGAGACTATAAGTTATTCTTAAGAGACATCATTGATGCTATGAAAGCAATAGAAAATTTTGTAGAAGGTATGACTTTTGATGATTTTATTAAAGATGATAAAACTTCAAGTGCTGTTATAAGAAAATTTGAAATAATTGGTGAAGCAACAAGAAGTATTCCAGATGAAATCAAAAAGAGTTATCCACAAATTCCGTGGAAGTATATGATAGGGATGAGAGATAAGTTAATTCATGGTTATTTCGGTATTGATTTTGAAATTGTATGGGATGCTATAAAAATTGATGTACCAAAAGTAAAGCCAGAACTGCTAAAAATTTTAAAAGAATTAGAAGAGAAAACTTGAAATTTATAGCAGCAACAATCCTGTTTATGAGAAGGAATGATAGCAAAAATGACTATTTTAGAAGATTTAAAGATTTTGAAAAATGAAGAAGTTGCTAAAAATTACATGATGATGGAAATAAAATCAGAAAATATTGCGAGAAAAGCAGTGCCGGGACAGTTTGTGCATATAAGCTTAAATGAGAAGGTCAACGGGAATAAAAACATTACAAATGACCCGCTGCTAAGAAGACCTTTTTCTATTCATGATGTGGATGTTGAGAGAGGGATTGTAAAGATTCTATACAAAGTTGTAGGCAAAGGAACGTTCTTGTTGTCAAGAAAGCGTGCAAATGATGTTTTAAGTATAATGGGGCCGCTTGGAAACGGATTTGCCATAAAAAAGGATATTGCAAAAGCTGCAATCGTTGCTGGGGGTATCGGCGTAGCACCGATGTATTTTTTATTGAAAGCGCTTTTAAAAAATGGGGTTGAGGTGGATTTTTATTTAGGAGCGCTTAGCAAAAGTGAACTTCTACTGCTTGATGAAATAAGCTCGCTCGGTGCTAACTTGCACATAGCGACTGATGACGGTAGCATGGGAAAAAAGGGCAGAGTTATAGATCTTTTATATAAAAATTTAAAAACTGTAGACGTTACATACACTTGCGGTTCAAAGCTAATGATGAGAGAGGTAGTGAAAATAGCGCTTGCTAAAGGAATTCCTGTGCAGGTGTCCATGGAAGAAAAGATGGCATGTGGCATCGGCGCATGCCTTTCCTGTGTGTGCAAAGTTAAAAATAATGAGCACTTTGAGTACAAAAGAGTTTGCGCTGAAGGCCCGGTATTTGATGGTAAAAGCGTTATGATGGTTTGAGGTTTGTTGCAGGAGAAATTAGCTGTGGATGTTAGAAGTGAGAAAAGAAAAATATGATAAGCTTAATGATGTGGATAAATTAAAGAAGATTATCAAAGAAAAATTTGCGCAATGAGTGAAGGCGATTTAAGAAGTGGTAAGTGAGATGTGAGATAGGTTATGAAAAATGAAAAACTCAAACCTTGCTTAAAAGTAAACATCGGCGGCATTGGGATGAATAATCCTGTCATGACTGCATCTGGCACTTTTGGATTTGGCATTGAATATTCTCAGTTTATCGATATAAACCAGCTTGGAGCAATAGTGGTAAAAGGCGTTACATTAAAGCCTAAAGAAGGGAACCCTACACCTAGAATAGTTGAAACACCTGCGGGCATGTTAAACTCAATTGGACTGCAAAATCCCGGTGTGGACTATGTGATAAACAATTACGTTCCATATTTTAAGAAGCTAAAGACTAAAGTTATAGTCAACATATCAGGGGACAGCACTTTGGATTACGCTTTGGTTGCTAAGAAGCTTACAGATGCAGGAGGAATAAGCGGCATTGAAGTAAATATATCATGTCCGAATGTTAAACGAGGCGGAATGGCTTTTGGCGCAAGCGCCAAATCTGCTTTTGAAGTGACTGAAGCTGTAAAAGATGCGACGGATTTGCCTGTCATTGTGAAGCTTTCTCCTAACGTTACAGATATTGCGGAGATAGCAAAAGCTGTTGAAGCTGCTGGGGCGGATGCGGTATCGCTCATAAACACTCTTACAGGAATGGCTATAGATATAAATGCTAAAAAACCAGTACTTGGAAATGTAGTCGGAGGATTGTCAGGACCTACAGTAAAACCTGTTGCTGTATATGCAGTGTGGAGAGTGTATAAAGCTGTTGATATTCCTATAATCGGCATGGGCGGCATAAGCAGCGCCGAAGATGCGCTGGAATTTATATTGGCAGGAGCAAGAGCAGTTGCCATCGGCACGGCAAACTTTGTAAATCCTAAAACTGCAATTGAAGTGATCGAAGGCATAGAGCGGTATTTGAAAAGCCATGAGATAAGCGACATCAATGAGCTGGTAGGAAAAGCGCATGTATTTTAATTTTTTGTTGGGGGTTGATGCTCATTTTTGAAAACAAAGATAGATTGATAATAGCGCTTGACGTGGATACAAAACAAAAGGCGCTTGAGCTTGTAAAAAAGCTCGGCGATTTTGCA
>JAJOKN010000114.1 GCA_021129815.1 Desulfotomaculum sp.
AAGAACTAGAAATATTGCTGAACAATAAGTATAAACTTGCTTTTTTAAGCACTAACGAGCATATTCAAAATTTAGAAGCAGCATTGCAATTGAAATTTTATACTTGATGAATTTTAAACGATAATAATCATTGCGATATTTATACTTGACACTAAAAACTCTCTTTGTTATACTCAGATTGTACCTTGAGTTAAAGGGGCTTTAGTCCTTTGCTGATGATCGTAAAGGGTATGTAAGAGGCTTCGCTCCGTGACATACAGGAGCGGAGTCTTTTTTATAAAGGATTGAATTGAGTGCTTGTTGTTGAGCTTTGTGTTGTTGATGTTTTTAGTTTTTTGGAAGGAGGTATTGCTTTGGAATCGAGCAATCAAAGTAAAAAAGATGTTGGAATTAATAGAGCGATTTTGGAGATTTTAGAACAGAATTGCAGAATTGAAACAAGTGAAATTGCTGATTTGTTGGGAATAGAAGAATCTGAAGTAAAAAAGCGCATCGAATATATGGAAAAAAATGGAATAATAAGCAGGTATCAAGCTATGATAAATTGGGATAAAATGGGCGATGAGAAAGTAAATGCATTGATTGAGGTTAAAATAACTCCGCAAAGGGAAGTGGGTTTTGATGTTGTAGCGGAAAGAATTTATCGCTTTCCAGAAGTGCACAGCGTTATGTTGATGTCGGGTGACTATGACCTTGCTGTGTTTTTAGAAGGGAAAACTATGAAAGATGTGGCTCAGTTTGTTTCCAGCAAGCTGGCTACTATGGAGCACGTGTTGAGCACAGCGACTCATTTTGTGTTAAAAACTTACAAAAAACATGGTTGCATACTGGAAGATAAAGAGACAAATCGCCGGCTGGTGATAGCTCCGTGAGTGATTGGAAAAAGTACTTAAATACTACTGTTAAGAATATCCCTCCTTCTGGAATAAGGCGCTTTTTTAATATGGCTTCTGAAATGGAAGGTGTTATTTCGCTAGGAGTTGGGGAGCCTGATTTTATAACTCCATGGCATATTAGAGAATCATGTGTTTATTCGTTAGAAAGAGGTTATACTACATATACTGCAAATCAAGGCACACTGGCTTTGAGGGAAGCTATTAGTGAATACTTAGATAGAGCTTATGATGTTAAGTATGACTCTAGAACAGAGCTTTTGGTTACTGTTGGGGTAAGTGAAGGCTTGGATTTGGCGCTCAGAGCAATGATACAAGCAGGAGACGAAGTTTTGGTGCCACAGCCTTGTTATGTTTCATATGTACCTTGTGTAACGCTTGCAGGAGGTAAACCCATAGGTATAGCGACAAAGCCAGAAAACAGATTTAAACTTACAGCAGACATGATAGAAAAAGCTATTACCAAAAGTACCAAAGTATTGCTTCTCTGCTATCCCAACAATCCTACAGGTGCAGTGCTTACAAGAGAGGAACTTATGGAAATTGCTGAAGTTGTTGAATATCATGATTTAATAGTTATATCAGATGAAATTTACGATAGATTAGTGTATAATGGGGAGCACACTTGTTTTGCATCATTACCTCGTATGAGAGATCGCACTATACTTTTAAATGGATTTTCCAAAGCATATGCTATGACAGGCTGGCGCATTGGCTATGCAGCGTCTAATCCTTTTTTTATCGAAGCGATGAATAAAATACATCAATACACTATGTTGTGCGCGCCTATAACCGCTCAAATGGCTGCTATAGAAGCTTTAAAAAATGGATATGACTCTATGATTAAAATGATTGAGCAGTACAACAGAAGAAGACAGATGATTGTAAAAGCTTTAAATGATATGGGCTTGCCTTGTTTTGAACCTGGAGGAGCTTTTTATGTTTTTCCTGATATAAGACCTACAGGGCTTTCTTCAGAGGAGTTTGCAGAGAAGCTTTTGAAGGAAACAAAAGTTGCTGTAGTTCCAGGCAATGCTTTTGGAGAAGCTGGGGAAGGATTTGTAAGATGTTCATATGCAGCTTCTGTGTTTGACTTGACAGAAGCAATTAAGAGAATGGCTGGCTTTGTGTCGAAGCTGTTAAAAAACAATATTCAAAAAAATATCAATTAAGAGAAACAATAAGAAAATAAACCTAAATAAAAGCTATTGTTAATAAAAGAATTAAAATTGAATAATAAGGCTTGACATGTGGTTATATCTAATGATATGCTTTATGTACAGTATTGATAGAAGTGTGGTTTTGATAAGTGTTTTTAAAGCCTAAATTGTTTGACAATTAAATATCAATTTACTATAATAGCTTTAAACATTTAGTTAATGTAAAAAGTAACGGTGTATTGTTGTATGTGACGATATTTACATGATTTAGGCATAATACCAAGGCTAGTTTTTGGTTTTGGTTTTAGCAATAACATGGCTTTAAGAGAGCGGTGTTTTGCTGCTCTTGTTAAAAAAAGTGGAGGTGAACTTTTATGTCAGATCTTAAAACTCCGCTCTTAGATGAGTTGGAGAAGGGGCCGTGGCCGAGCTTTGTAACAGAAGTTAAAAAGATGGCAGAAAAGAATCCTATGGCAAGAGACCTCTTAGGGCAGCTGGAACTTTCTTACGAAGAAAAAAGAGGGCACTGGAAACACGGCGGATTAGTAGGTATCATGGGTTATGGTGGAGGTGTTATTGGGCGCTATTCAGATGTGCCTGATAAGTTTCCTGAAGTTGCAGAATTCCATACTATGCGCTTGAACCAACCTTCAGGATGGTTCTATACCACAAAGGCGCTGCGTACCATCTGTGATTACTGGGAAAAAAGAGGCAGCGGTTTGACTAACATGCATGGTGCTACAGGAGACATTATTTTGCTTGGTATGAAAACA
>JAJOKN010000071.1 GCA_021129815.1 Desulfotomaculum sp.
AGCTATTTTTGTTTTTAAATTTTTGTTTTTAATGGGTGGTTTTTGTGCCTTTGAGCTTATACATTCACATACCTTTTTGCATATCCAAATGCAGCTATTGCAGCTTTACTTCTTTTAAATATGACTTTTTAAGTGCGGAAAAATATTTAAAAGCATTGGAGCTTGAAATTTGCATTCGCTTTTTTGAAAAAACTTTTAAAAAGCAAAAAGTAAATACAATTTTTGTAGGCGGTGGCACGCCTACTGTTCTAGACGATGAACTCATAAAAAAGCTTTTTTTGATTTTAGATGAGTATTTTTATTTAAATGATGTATCAGAATTCACTGTGGAATCAAATCCTAATACTCTGAGCAAACAAAAGTTAAAAATTTTAAAAGATTTCGGTGTGAATCGCTTGAGCATAGGGGTTCAAGCATGTCAGAGGAGACTGCTTGAAATTTTGCAAAGAGCGCATGATTACGAGCACGTGATTCATTCTTTTGAGCTTGTCCGCGGTGTTGGTTTTGATAATGTTAACGTGGATTTGATATTTGGTATTCCAACTCAAACGCTTGAGGAGTGGGAACAGTCGTTAAAGAATATAATTGATTTACAGCCAGAGCACATAGCTTGTTATAATTTGCAGCTGGAAGAAGGAACTGTTTTGCTTGAAAGAGTAAGAAAGGGAGAACTTGAAAGCTGCCACGAAGAATTGGAACTCAAAATGTACAACAGAGCAATTGAAATGTTGGTAAAAGAAGGCTATGTACATTATGAAATATCTAACTTTAGCAAACCAAGTTATGAGTGTAAGCACAATTTATGTTACTGGTATAATGATGATTATGCTGGCGTTGGTTTAGCTGCTCATTCTCATGTATGCGGTGAGAGGCTTTCTAATACTGATGATTTAAAATTATATGTAGAAAAATTGATGAAAGGTACATTGCCACTACAGGAGCGCATTTTGCTGAGCAAGCAGGACATGATGTCAGAAACAGTATTTATGGGACTTCGCTTGATAAATGGAGTGAACTTGAAAAATTTTTATGATAAGTTCAATATAAATTTAACAGATGTTTGGCCAGATCAGTTGGATAAGTTGTTATCTGAAGGCTTGGTAAAAATATCTGGTGATTATTTAAGGCTAACTAAAAAAGGATTGCCGATAGCTAATGTTGTTTTTAGAGAGTTTGTTTAAAAATACTTGAATTTTTGATGGGAATAATGTAAAGTTTAATAAAACTTAACAAAGAGTTTTTAAAGACACTCTAGGGGAGCTCTTAAGGAGCTGAGAGGAAGCGATTTAAGCTTTCGACCCTTAGAACCTGATCCGGGTAATACCGGCGTAGGGAAGAGTGGTATTGTGGCTTTATATATGCCGCCATTCTCTACGTGTAAGAAGATGGCGGTTTTTATTTTAATATTTTATTTTAATAGTAGAAAGGTTTAGGTGATAAGTTATGACTCAGCTGGAATACGCATTAAAAGGAATTATAACGGAGCAAATGAAATTAGCTGCCAAGAAGGAAAATGTAGAGCCGCAGGAGTTAATGCATGGAATTGCTTCAGGAGAGATAGTTTTACCTTGTAACGTAAATCATAAAAATTTAAGTCCTGTAGCGGTAGGAAAGGGACTTTTTGTAAAAGTAAATGCAAATATAGGTACTTCTGAAGCTTTTTTTGATGTGGAATTTGAATTAAAAAAACTAAAAGTAGCAATTGAAGCAGGCGCACATTCTGTCATGGATTTGAGCACTGGCGGAGATATCGATAATATGCGAAGGGAAGTAATAAAGAATTCCACAGTAATGGTAGGAACAGTGCCGTTATATCAAGTTTTAGTTGAAGCTAAGCGCAGCCAAAAGAGCGTTCTTGACATAAGTGCTGATGATATGTTTGATGCAATTGAAAAACATTGCAGAGATGGCGTGGACTTTATAACTGTTCACTGTGGAGTTACAAAATCAATAGTTGAAGAGCTTAAAGGCAAAGCGCGCATTATGGATATGGTTTCGCGTGGCGGGTCTTTTATGGCTAATTGGATATTACATAACGATAAAGAAAATCCTTTTTATGAGCAGTTCGACCGTTTGCTTAAAATTGCTAAAGAGTATGATGTGACTCTTAGCCTTGGAGATGGCTTAAGGCCTGGGTGCATAGAAGATGCCACGGATTCTCTGCAGATAAAAGAACTCATAGTGCTGGGAAGCTTAGTGAAAAGAGCGCGTGAGTATGGCGTGCAAGTGATGGTAGAAGGACCAGGGCATGTTCCGATGGATCAAATTGAAGCTAATGTAAAGCTTGAGAAGTCATTGTGTCATGGTGCGCCGTTTTATGTGTTGGGACCAATTGTGACAGACATAGCGCCTGGTTATGATCACATTACATCAGCTATAGGTGGAGCTATAGCTGCTTTTAGCGGCGCAGATTTTTTGTGCTATGTGACTCCAGCGGAACATTTGGGATTACCAAATGTAGAAGATGTGAAGGAGGGAGTGATTGCCGCGCGCATTGCAGCGCATGCAGCAGATATAGCAAGAGGCATAAAAGGTGCCAGAGAGTGGGATTTGGAGATGTCGAAAGCGAGGAAAAAGCTTGACTGGCAAAGGCAGATAGCGCTTGCAATTGATCCAGAAAGAGCGCAAGCGATGAGAGAGAAAAGAAATGCGGAGGATCAAGAGT
>JAJOKN010000111.1 GCA_021129815.1 Desulfotomaculum sp.
ATAATTTTTATACTAGTGAAATGGGCTGCTTGAATGAGTAGCCCATTTTGTGCATGCTTTTTAATATATGAGGTGGTAAGTATTGGGCTCTAGTAAGTCCGGCGTTTCTTATAGTTATATTTTTTTTATTGCGGTAGGCTCGTTTTCATTGGCTGTTATTTTTTCAGTTATTTCAGAGTTATTTGTGCGGAAATTGGATAACATAGCGTTATCTTTTATTGTTTTGATCATAATTATATTCGTTGGCATTGTTTTTGATACTTTTGGCACAGCAGCAACAGCAGCTCGGGAAAAACCATTTCATGCTATGGCAGCAAAAAGAGTACTTGGTGCTAAGCAAAGCATTTACTTAGTTAGAAATGCTGATCGTGTGGCGAATATAGCAAATGACGTTATAGGAGACATTGCAGGGACGGTTTCAGGTGCTTTAGGCATATCTATAGTAGTACAACTCGCAATGTATAATCATGGTGTAGATACAATGGTGTTAAGTATTATAATGACTTCTTCTATTGCTTCTCTAACAATTACGGGAAAAGCATTTGGAAAAAAATTTGCTCTAGTTTATGCTAATGAGATAATTTTTTTTGTAGCTCAAAAAATCGCTATGTTGGAAAAAGCTATTGGATTGGATCCATTTAGACGCAGGTAATCTTATAAAGGTGGTAAGAGTTTTGACTTTATTAAAAAATATTAATAGCTCTAAACTGAAGTTTTTTAATGAAAATCAACTTAAAATTCTTGCAAAAGAATTGCGCAGCCTTTTGATAAATACTGTTTCAAAAACTGGAGGCCATCTTGCGCCTAGTTTAGGAGTAATTGAGCTTACGATAGCAATACACAAGGTGTTTGATACAGCTGTTGATAGAGTTATATTTGATGTTGGCCATCAGTGTTATGCTCATAAAATTTTAACTGGTAGAGCAGATGAATTTCATACTCTGCGTCAATACAAGGGAATATCAGGTTTTCCTAAGCGCGATGAAAGCATACACGATGCTTTTGGCACAGGACACAGCAGCACGTCTATTTCTGCGGCATTGGGAATGGCGCTGGCAAGGGATTTGAGCAAAGAGAAGTATTCTGTTGTAGCGTTGATTGGAGATGGAGCGCTTACCGGCGGCATGTCTTTTGAGGCATTGAATCATGCAGGTCACCTAGGAAAAGATTTGATTGTGGTATTAAATGACAACGAAATGAGCATATGCAAAAACGTTGGGGGGCTGTCAAAATATCTGTGCCGCATCAGGACAGATCCCATGTATTCAAAAAGCAAAGAGGAGATAGAATTGCTTTTAAGCAAACTACCTATTGGTAAACAAGTTTTGCAAGCAGCTTCTGTGCTAAAAGGTGGAGTTAAATATTTGCTGGTTCCTGGAATGTTCTTTGAAGAATTGGGATTTAAATATTTAGGACCGGTGGATGGACACAACATAATGGAAATTGTAGATGCGCTAAGGCAGGCTAAAATAGCTGGCGGACCTGTGCTGGTGCATGTTATAACTAAAAAAGGGAAAGGTTACAGGATTGCAGAGCAAAATCCTGATAAATTTCACGGGATAGGACCGTTTGATGTAAAGACGGGAGAGCCAATAAAGAGAAAAAATGTGCCCACTTATACAGATGTATTTGGCGATGCATTGGTAAAGCTTGCAGCTGAAAACAACAAGATAATTGCAATAACTGCAGCAATGACGAGTGGCACAGGGCTTAAAAGGTTTGCTGGTTTATATCCAGATAGGTTTTTTGACGTTGGAATTGCTGAACAGCATGCGGTGACCATGGCTGCTGGTATGGCGTGTCAGGGGTATAAGCCTGTAGCAGCTATATATTCTACATTCTTACAAAGAGCTTATGATCAAGTGCTGCACGATGTGTGCATACAAAAATTGCCGGTAGTTTTTGTTATTGACCGTGCAGGCATTGTAGGCGGCGATGGTGCCACGCATCAGGGGGTTTTTGATATTTCTTTTCTAAGACATATACCCAATATTGTGATAATGGCACCAAAAGATGAAAATGAATTGCGTCATATGCTTAAAACTGCAGTAGAATATGATGGTCCCTGTGCTTTGCGCTATCCTAGAGGTGAAGGCTTGGGGTGCAAAATAGATGATGAGATGAGTGTGTTGAAAATAGGCAAGTCAGAAGTGTTGAATGACCACCCTGATAAAGTACCTGATGTTGTTTTAATTGCAGTTGGAAACATGGTTTGGGTTGCTAAAGAGGCATCTCTTAAATTAGCTGGTGAAAATATTCATGCTGTGGTTATAAATGCTAGATTTATAAAACCGCTTGATGAAGACTGTATCATCGAATATGCAAAAAAATCAGGCAAAGTCATCACTATTGAGGAACATGTGTTGGCAGGAGGATTTGGAAGTGCAGTGTTAGAACTTTTAGCAGATAGAAAGTTAAATGATGTTGAAGTTATGAGGATTGGCATTCCAGATGAATTTGTAGAACACGGGAAGCCGGATATTTTGAGAAGAAAATATGGTTTGACGGTCGATAATATTGTGGATAAGGTGAAGGATATGGTTATAGCTTAAAAAAGTGATGGTGAGTA
>JAJOKN010000004.1 GCA_021129815.1 Desulfotomaculum sp.
ATTATTTACAGTTGAATTGAACCTTGATGAATTTTTCGCATTTTTTATAATAGCACTCCTTTTTTGTGGTTTTTTGTTTTTTCCTACAACAATTTTACACTGTCCTACTCAAAATCTATTGAAAGTCACACCAAAAACTAATTCAATATTCTTTTTATAGTCCTTGCAAGCATAAGCGGGAGATCTTCAATCTGCATACATAATATAAAATTATTATAAATTTTACGTGCATAAAGGGCTTGCTCGGTGCTGCCAAAATACATGCCTATTACGTCAATACCTGCTCTTTCTGCCTCGCGCACTGCAAGCGCCGTATCATAAGTACCGTTGTTCTTCTCCGTATATTCTGCATCGCCATCACAATGCGGTGCACCATCAGACAAAACTATGAGCAATTTTGAGCTCTCACTGCGCAAATGCAAATCCTTTACAGCAATTCTTATAGAATAACCATCTCTATTAGCAGCTTTAGCCTTAAGCGATGCAATTTTAAATCCCTCTTCTTCGCCCCAGTTAACTACTGGATAATGAATCACAGTGCCATTCCATGGATAGTCTGTGCTAAAGCCTGTTATTTGGTGAGCTATATTCAGCTTTTTACAGCACTCATGCAACACTACAGCCGCACTCCTTGCCATTTTAATTTTTGGAATGCGAACGCCTTTTTTTCCTGGTAACACCATTGAGCCAGAGCAATCTATTAATAAATATATAGCGATGTCTAATTCATGTGATAGTTCTTTTATACTGTAAAACAAATTCAAATCCGGTACAGCTATCTTCCACAGCACATTGCTATCCAGACTTCCCTTTGTAAGCTTACGCTTTACCATGTTGTTTTTGCGCTTTTCTAAAATTACCCTCATATCATTTATCATCTTGCGTATAACTGGTGCCTGTGCTTTTACTATTTTCATGTATTCAGCTCTATTATCCTCCAGTATCTCTTGCTTAAATTTTACACTTTTATGCAAATCTTTAACAAAAGTATTTTTAAAACTATCCAGCTCAAGCGGCATACACCCGCCACAGTTTACACAATCTGCATTGTGAGCTATGCTGACACCTCTGGCGCCATCGAACCTGCTTATATCCGAAATATCTTCAAGTTCTATATCTAAAATTTTTTTGTCCGTTTTGTTATTTGAGTTATTATTTTCATTATCAATTTCTGTGTCAAAAAAACTATTCGCACTAGCTTTGCTTTCCTTACTTTTTAAATTTTCACTGTTGTTATTCTCGTCCCTTGATACATCTTGTAAAATCTCCCAAACATCGTAATCTTCAACTGAACTTTGGCGAGGCATCGTTGTTCCAAGTTGATAAAATGACGGAAATGGCATGTGCTCATAAATTCCTTCATCTTTCACAATATGATAAATTTCCTCAGCATGCTTTAAAACACCTTCAGTATTTAATTCAACCCTTGCTCTTTGAACAAACGGCATGCACTTCACAATACAACTCTCTATCTTTTTATTATGCACAATAACTTTGCCTGTCATTGAATAAACCCACAGTGCGTATAAAAAGTTTTCGATATCTCTCTCTTGAAAAAATTGTGCTGACAAGATATGTTCATTTAACTGCCCAAACCACGACAGTGTACCCGGAAAGGCATTTACAACAGCCATCACAACTCTTGTGTCTTCTAATATCTTAACTATATGGACAAAAACTGCATCTTCCTTAAACAAAGACTTCCACACTTTGCGGTCGCTGAACAACATATATCCACTTGCATAAGCACACGCTGCTTTTAACAACCCCCATTTTTCCCTTGGCAAAGTCATAAGCTGTATTGTGTTTTCATCACAAAACATCTTGCTCGTACCCTTATATGTACTCTTTATAATTCCATCCCCATGTTTTATGTGCAGTTCAAGCGCATTTCTATTTGTAAACATTCGCGCTAAAGTCTGCAACCTCATTGACTTAACTTGCATCTCAAACATTACATAATCACCTGCTCCCAATAAAACCACTTATTCAATCAATGCATCGATAATATCAATAACTTGCTCTGACTCAAATTGATCATTTAAGCCTTCTGTAAAAGTTGATATCACAATTTCTTTTAAACTGCCTATGCCATACTGATATTCTCTAGCTGACCTGTATAACGCCCGAACAGATAAAACTTTATCCGACAAATCGCCATTTTCCACCCTTTCAGCTAGCTTGTAAAACAGCTCAGACAAAGTATCAGCAATTTCAGTACTGCATCCTGTTTCTAGAGCTAATAACTCACTCAATGACTCTTTAGGCAAATAAGGCACAGATATTGAACGAAACCTGTCCTGAAAAGATTCATTTAAGTTCTTTGTCCCAACATACCCATAGTTCATACAACCAACTAATCTAAAAGAAGGATGCGCATGTACCATTTTGTAGCCCGGCACTGACAAACACTTCTGCCAGTCGAGTAAACCATGAAGTATTGACGTAACTTCTGGCACCAACATATTCACTTCATCCACTATGAGCATTTCACCTGACTGAACAGCACGCAGCAATAAACCTGGTTCAAAAGTAATATACATATTTTTTGTCATTTC
>JAJOKN010000123.1 GCA_021129815.1 Desulfotomaculum sp.
AGAATTATTTGGGTAGTTAAAATTCATTCAACATCAAAAAATATCAAGAAAGGTTATAGATAAATGAAAAAACAACTACCCAAAATCCTAAAACACCGCCTTGTTCCCTTTGTTGTTTTAATTTTAACAGCATTAACAATAGCTTTCGTATTGCTGATACCAAGAGCAGGTTATTTTTTGATCACTCAGGACGATTTACACAAAAGCGACGTCATTGTAGTTTTAATGGGCAGCTTTCCTGATAGGATTTTAGAAGCGATAGACATATACCATCAAGGATATGCACCCAAAATAGTAATGGTGGAGCCGTTCATGCCAGGCTATGAAAAGCTCATTGAAAAAGGCATCGACGTGCCTGGATATGCTGACATTTGTGTAATAACTGCTGTAAAACTGGGAGTGCCAAGCGATGACATAATAGTGCTGCCCAAAAGCGTGCGCAGCACGCAGGAAGAAGCCAATGCTATAAAAGAATACTTAAAAGAAAATGCACATATAAACTCTATAATCCTAGTGACCTCAAAATACCACTCTACCAGAGCTAAAAAAATATTTGAAGAAACCCTTAAATCTTTAGGACGCGACATAACAATAATTTCTCACCCTAGCAAATATGACGACTTCAACCCTGAAAAATGGTGGCAAAGCAGAGAAGATGCTGAAAAAGTGTTTCTTGAGTATGTGAAGCTGTTGTATTTTTACATACAAAAGGCTATGTCAGTTTTTCAAACGATTTTTCATACAACCTGTTATTACCCGTCACTTTCAACGTGAGCGGATCAAAAAAGAGTATCTCTATTTGTGAAAATTTTTCTATTACGCTCATATATTCATCTTTTTGCTTGTTTTCTTCGTCTAAACAATAATAACCTTTTTTTAGAATTTCTTTTATGATTTGTTTAAATATTTCTATCTCTTTGTGGCTGCATTTTTTAAGCATGAAAAATTTTACCTCGCTTTTTGCTAACTCCACCTCATTTTCTAGGTATTCTTTCAGTGTGCTAAACTGTGCTTTTTTTCTTATCATTTTTTGCAGTCTTGGTATGCACCCACCCAAGTATTCCCATATAAGCTCTTTTTCTTCTTCACTAAAGCCCTTAACACCCAAATACTCATACGCCATATCTTTATTTAAATGATCTATCTTTTTAAATTCGCTTGTCATTTTTAGCTTTGCTTCGTTGTATATCCTGTTTATGAATATTGTATTTGAGCTCAATATTACCACGTGGCACAAATGCAGCTCTTTGGTCAGCCTTACACACAAGTTTAAGAATTCTTTTATAAGTTCTCGCTCGCTGTTTATGTATATATCTTCTAGCACTTGTATCTCATCTATTACCATCACATTTGTCTTTTTGCTCTTTCTAAAGTATTCTGTCAACGCATCAAATAGGTCTATTCTTCGTTCCTGTACTCTTTTGTATACACTATACGAAAATTCTATCATGCCAAGTTTTATGGCTATACCTAAATCTTTTTCATCTTTCATCTCGCTCGTGATGAAACTATTTATAAAGCTGTCGTAGTTTGATATGGCTTTGCCTCGAAAGTTTATATATTTAACGTTATATTTCTTGCTTTTAAAAAGCATAAAATCGTCAAAAAGTTCGTTTTCTATTACGTATTCTATTAATGTGGTTTTGCCACAGCTCTTTGGTCCATAAAGCCACAGTATTTCTTTTGGCACGCTCTCAAACCAATCCTTTAAAAATTCTATTTCTTTTTCTCTATCTATGAATTCATCGCCTCGATATTCCCTAATGAGCATATCTATTAACCACCTTTAATCAAGATAAACCAATATCTTTTAACACAATAAGCCTTGTTACCCAAGCATTTTTAAATAATCTCTTTTTAAAAACTATTTTTAGTATCCAAAAGCTTTTTTGTGCTCATTAAATTTCCTAATTCATCTGATAATAGGTACTCAAACTCTTTCCCACTCGAAATTCACTATATTCCTCTCTTCTTCGCCGAACTCCATTCCAACAAGGTAAATCTCTTGCCTTTCATCAACATACTTTTCATGGTACTTCTTCTCTTTTATCTGTTTTAATGCCGTTCCTTTTTCCTTTTCATTCTTTATGACTTTGAACTCTATTACATATATCTTATCCTCTATGAACACTGTTAAGTCTATCCTGCCTTTGTTTGTCACATCTTCTCCGATTATTTCTATGCCAAGCGCTTGTAGGTATGCGTATATTATGCTTGCGTATGCGCCTTCGTAACTCTTTATGTATGTCCAGTAGTTATGTGGAATTGAAGCAAATATCCTCTTGAATGTGCTTATAAAACCTTCTATATCTCCCGCAGTCATAAATGCGTATAAGTTTTCCTTTTCTTTTAGCGGTTCTTGTCCTGTTAAGTACTCAATTATCACGTCATCAAACGCCATTTTTATTTCTTTGTTTGGAAGGTAAAGTCTGTATTTCGTAGTGCCAAATGGAGTTTTTCCTACTTCCTTTATAGTCAAATATCCTGCT
>JAJOKN010000021.1 GCA_021129815.1 Desulfotomaculum sp.
AATTAAGCTGGTAGAGCAGATTTTTTAATTGATGAAAGCGTGGAAAGGTTTATGGGAACAAAGAAAAGAAAAACTAAAAAAGTGAAAACAAGCGAAGAAACTTTTAAAGGGAAAATAAGCGATACTGCTAATGCTTTCAGGAATGTAGCGCTTGCAGTTTTGCTGTTGTTGATTTTAGTTACTCCTTTTTTTAGAGGGCTTTTTTTTCCTGAGGATCAGGTAGTAGCACTGCTGGCAGCACTTGTAGCAGCAATGCTCGTTGCTGTTTTTGTATGGCTTGTGCAAAAGAACAGGGAGCTTGACGTGGGTTTTTTTAGCCATCCGCTGGATTTTTTAATGCTGGCACTGGTCGCTGTGTACCTGATATCGTTTTTGAACGCAGCCAATCCGGGGCTTGCGCTTAACGAAGTGATAGAGAATGCGCTTTATTTTGTGGTTTTTTGGTGTGCTGCGCGCCTTTTGTTGACGTTGAAGTCAGTATATATAATGCTTTTTACAGTTTATCTTGCATCTGTGGGGCTGTCGCTGGCAGGGCTTTTATGCGCAACGGAAATCATATACATAAAAGACGGTTATGTGGACGGCAGGGTGTTTTCATCGCTTCAATATGCGAATGCGCTTGCGAGTTATTTAGGAGTTGGGTTGTTCATAGGTTTTTACTTTTTCTGCCGACTTTTTGAACAGAGCATTTTGGAAAAAAAAGAGCTGTTTAACAGCGCTGTAAGAAGTGCGGCGCTGCCTGCTGTGATAGCTTTGAATTACATAGTATTTTTAGTTTTTTTAGCTACTGGTTCGCGCGGAGGATTTTTGCTTTTGCTTCTCACTCTTCCGCTTTTTATACTGTTTAGCAAAAAGGGCTTGAGGTTACCGCTTTTTGTGAGCGTTTTCATAACTGCTGTTTTGTCTGCACCTGCTGCTGCGCTTTTTATTTCAAGCGTGGAAGCAAAGAATTATCTTTATGCGTGGGGCTGGTTTTTTGCAGGATTGATAGCTGTGATTGCAGTTCATTATTTGATTTACTGGTTTGGGTTTAGGTTCTTAAAAGATCACAAGAAGGCAGCTTTTATTGGATTTGGTTCAATGTTGTTTTTGCTAGGCGCGGTTTTGTTTGCGAGGATTGACTGGAACACGCTTTCTAGGTTTAATTTGGCGGCTATAGACTGGAAGTCTGCTTTTTACCGCTTTGACTTTATGCACGCTGCGTTTTTGATGATTAAAGAACGGCCTCTCATAGGTTGGGGAGGCGGCGGCTGGGAAGAAGCTTACCGCGGATTTCAGCAGTATATGTTTAACTCTACTCAAGTGCACAGTTATTTTGTGCAGGTTGGAGTGGAAACAGGATTTTTAGGGCTAATTGTTATTTTGGGAATTTGGTTGACGTTTTTTTATACAGTTTATGGGCTTTATAAAAAGGGCTTTCGAGATATAGCAGTTTTACTTACATTTATCGTGGTTTATTTAAGCGGGCGCGCAGCTATAGATTTTGATTTGTCTCTTTCTGCTATTACTATTGTGCTGATGAGCTGCTTTGGTGCGGCAGTTGGTTTGTGGTGGGGAGATGTGAAAGCTAAAAAGCTTTTGCCTTTGAACTATAATCATAAGCTTGCCTGTGTGCTAGCTTTGAGTTTAGCGGCGTTTGTTTTTGCATCTATGATTGTTCTGTCTTACAGCGATTTGAGGCAGTCTGGGATAGCGCTTGGTAAAGGCGATTTGCATACTGCTTTGGAGCTTGCGCAGAGTGCGAACGGTAAAAATCCATTTAATCACGAGATAGATTTGTATATCGCATCTCTTAAAGTTAACGTGGGAGATGTTGAAGGGGCGGAAAAAGAACTGTTAGAGGCCGTTGAAAAGAGCCCTTATAATGCGTCTGTGAGGTATGATCTTGCGGAGTTTTACTATAACACAGAGCGGTTTGATGAAGCTGTGGAATCCGCTCTTAAGGCAGTGGAGCTGGCACCGCTTGTTATGGTGTGGTATGAGAGGTTGGCGGACATAGCGCTGTATTCAGCGCTGCATAAGAAGAAGCTTGGTGAGCATGAGGTTTCAAGAGAGTATGCGGAGATTGTGCTGGAGCTACCGGGAAAAATGAAAGAGCGTTATGATGTGCTAACAGAAGAGCAAAAGGAGATGTGGACAGGCGGCAGAAGGTTAAATGATCCTACTGATAAAATTAAAATGAGGGTAGGGCAGGCTTATGTGCTTGTCGGCGGTTATGGCAGCGCTGTTGAAGTTTTTGATGGGCTGCTTGAGAATGCTCAGAATATGCCTGATGATATTAAGGGCGAGATATTGTACTGGAAAGCGTTTGTTCTGAGTGAATTGGGAGATGAAGAACGAGCAGCGCAGTTGTTGAGCGAAGCAGAGAGGTTGTATCCTGACGGTAAAAAGCAGTATGATGTTTTGGCAGGCAATGATGTTTTAGCA
>JAJOKN010000100.1:0-2090 GCA_021129815.1 Desulfotomaculum sp.
TTTATATTCAACTATAATTTATTAAATTATTTGTAGTTTCGGAGATAGAGATTTTTTTGAGAAAAAACAATACAAATAACTAATACTATTAAAAGTCCGAATATTATAGCAAATTGTCCATTAAAGGGCACACCTGATGGGCTTGCAGCCAGTCCGAAATTATGAGCAAAAGCTGCACCGATTAATATCCCAAGTACAGTTACTGCAGAATCGGTGTTGCCTTCAGCAACAGATATTAGCTGACGTAGAGGACAACCGCCAAGCAAAGTAAAACAAAGACCTGCAAGAAGAAGACCCAAAAAATTCCATAAAATATCAGGGCTAGCAATTGGTTGGTTTTCAAAGCTTAAATTAAAGTTATTGGTTAATAGATTACCGATGAAAGCAGCTGTGAACAATCCAGCCATACCGATAAACAAGTAGTAGTCTTTGAACATAATCATATCCCTAATAGGACCTATTAAACAAAAACGAGATCGCTGAGCGAGTATTCCAATCAATAAACCTGCTCCTAAAGAAATAAATATAGGGGCATGCTTGGAACCTGGCCCTTTGGCGCTGAACTGTAAATAAGAGAAGTCTGCGAGCAGTAAAACTAGCAGTATAGCAAATATAGCTGGAAACACGTAACCACTTGCCTTGTTTTGAGGCAAAGCTCTTCCTAAAGAAAAACCGCGATTTAAAAACCATGTGCCGATAGCTATACCAGCTATAAAGCCTGGAAAAGCAATCCACGCATAAAGATCTCCTGCAGACATGCGAATTAACATTCGTAGTGGACAGCCAAGAAACACCAGAAAACCGATCATACCAGCAAAACTTAAAGCAAACCTTATCATAAAATTTGAACCGCCTACAACGTTAAATGAGTTTGTAGCTTTTGCAGCTATAAAAGCTCCTAATATGATGCCGATGATTTCTGGACGAATGTATTGTACTACTGCTACACTGTGTAGTCCTAATCCTCCAGCGATATCCCGTATAAAACAAGCAATACATATGCCCATATTTTTGGGGTTTCCAAAATAAGTTAATATCACAGCTAAAGCACCTATAACTAATCCGGTAATGAGCACCAGATTTGCACTTTTAAATAAACGAATCATTAATATCATTCCTGCTTATTTTTCATTGAAATAGTTAACATGATTAATTGATAGAAACGATAGCAATTTAAATAACAGTGCGGATTTTAGCTATTGCAAAAATCTAACACTATTGCTACTTGTTATTATTTAAAAGAGATTTTGCTATTACTTCCCTTATTTTATCTGCTAAGTCTGCCTGTTCTTTTTTTGAAAGCTTATCAACAAAAACAGGTGGAGAAATAGTTACTGTTACATGTGCCGGGCGTATTTTTAAGCTGTCCGGCTTTTTTATTTTATATGAGCCATTTATTGTGACTGGAACTATTGGCACTTTGGCTTTTATTGCTAGTTTTAAGCTGCTGGGCTTAAAATTCCTAAGCTTTTGGCTGCCGCTCCTTGTACCTTCTGGAAATATAACTAAGCTTTTGCCTTTTTTCAAAAGCTTAGCAGCTTGTAGGATGGCTTCTAACGATTTGCGCGGGCTTTTTCTGTCGATGAATACACAGTTAATTTTTTCCATCCAGATGCTTATTATCGGTACTTTTTTTAGCTCAACTTTTGCAATAAATCCTACAGGTTTATTTAAGTAACCGAGCAATATTGGAATATCAAAGTCTCCTTGATGGTTGCTCACAAAGAGCACGTTCTCATCTGGAATGTTTTCTGTGCCTATTACTTCTACAGTGCTTCCAGATAATTTTATCAACCTTCTGCTCCATTTTTTTGTTGCTTCAAATATGAGCTTTTCTGCTTCTTTAGTTTTGTTTTGTTTGGTGAGTTTGTTTAACTTGATCAAGAGAATTATTGAATAAACAGCGTATAACCAAAAATATACATACCAAATAACGGTGCGAATCATATTACTTGCTTACATTCCTTTCAAAGATACTAGAGCTTGAACTGAGTTAAATTATAGCATAAAAACAAACTTTATCAATTGGGATTTTTTAGTGTTGTGGTTAGCTTTAAAATTTAATATACTTACCAGTGCATCTATTATTT
>JAJOKN010000100.1:2100-2365 GCA_021129815.1 Desulfotomaculum sp.
ATATCTGATAATATAGCTGAGCAAATATCTTACGCTGATTATGCGGCAGAGCATATCGAGGGATGAATTTAACCGATGCATGGGGTTTATAAATATACTTAAAGATTATGAGCAGATAGGCGATATCGTCGAGAAAAACATAATATATTTAGCTGAGAGTAAATATGCTAACAATATACATTTTTCTGAAGAGGGACAGAAAGAGCTGTCGATGATGGCAGATAAAATAAAACAGATGATTCATGTTGTAAATGCAGCGCTGGTA
>JAJOKN010000109.1 GCA_021129815.1 Desulfotomaculum sp.
TAAGTATTTGTTTATTTACTGAAACTACTTTTATTTTTTTAATCATTTTGAAAAAATTCACCTTTCCTCAATGTTTAAAATGCCTCATTCCTGTAAACACCATAGCAATGTGGTATTCATTGCAAGCCTCAATAGATTCTTTATCACGCACAGAACCTCCGGGTTGAATGATTGCCCTTATGCCTGCGCTGTAAGCTCTGTCCACATTGTCCCTAAATGGAAAGAACGCATCTGAAGCTAAAACAGCGCCTCTTGCTTTTTCCCCTGCTTTTTTAAGAGCAATCTCAACTGCTTCTATGCGGCTTGTTTGGCCTGCACCAACTCCAATTAGCTGTTTGTCCTTTACCACAACAATTGCGTTGGACTTTACGTGTTTTACTATTTTCATTGCAAATATTAAATCTTCCAGTTCGTGTGAAGTAACTTTTCTTTCAGTAACCGTCCACAATTCTTTTTCATTCAATAATTGTGTGTTTCTTTCCTGTAATAACAATCCACCATTTACCGCACGCACTTCCATCAAGTCATCAGTTTTTTCCATGCTACCTGTTTTTATAAGCCTTAAATTTGTTTTTTGAGTGAGTATTTCTAATGCTGATTCATCAAAATCAGGTGCAACAATAACTTCTAAAAAAAGCTCTTTCATTTTTTCTGCCACGTCAGCATCTACTACTCTATTAAACGCTACAATACCGCCAAATGCAGAAACTGGGTCTCCTTCAAATGCTTTTTGATAAGCATCTGCCAAACTTTTTTCACTGCTTGCACAGCCACAAGGATTATTATGCTTAATTATCACAGCAGTCGGTTCATAAAACTCCCTTGCCAGCTCAATCGCTGCATCTGCATCCAGTATGTTGTTATACGAAAGTTCCTTACCGTGTATTTGCTTAGCATTTGCAATACAATCTCCTTTTACATTAGGCTTCTTGTAAAAAGCAGCCCTTTGATGAGGGTTTTCTCCATAGCGCAAT
Organism: Desulfotomaculum sp.; assembly: GCA_021129815.1. GTDB lineage: Bacteria > Bacillota > Desulfotomaculia > Desulfotomaculales > Desulfohalotomaculaceae > JAJOKN01. The sequence goes on from JAJOKN010000109.1 coordinate 975, forward strand.
TTTTTTACAAGTTCAGCACCGATGACATGATATTCGTTAAATTCTTCAAAATTTGAGCTCTCTTTTAATTTTTCGAGCAAATAACTTGATATGATACTGTCATAAAAAGCTACATGTGTAAAAGCCTCATAAGCAAGCTCAAACCGCAGCTTTTCTATATTACAATCATTTTCTTCAGTTTTTAATAGTTCTATGATTTCACTATATCTTTTAGGGTTTACTACTATAAACACATTTTTAAAGTTCTTAGCTGCAGCCCTTATCATTGCAGGACCGCCAATATCTATATTTTCAATTGCTTCTTCAAAAGAAGCATCTGGCTTTGAAATAACTTCTTTAAAAGGATATAAATTTACTGCTATTAAGTCAAAAGGCTTTATATTGAGGCTTTTTATTTCTTCTAAATGCTCATTTGTCCTAAGCGCCAGTATTCCAGCATGTATATTCGGATGAAGCGTTTTTACTCTGCCATCTAAAATTTCTGGGAAGCCTGTCACATCTGATATGTAAGTAACTGGAATACCTTTTTCTTTTAAGTAGTTGGCTGTACCTCCAGTAGATACAATTTCTACGCCCATATTTGATAAATCTTTTGCAAACTCAGCTATTCCTTCTTTATTCCACACGCTGATTAATGCACGTTTTATCATACGAGTTTTTTGCTCCTCTCTATTTCAATTTTTTGTCATAACGATAAATTTTAAGCAAAGCTCTAAAATTTACTCTAAAATTTTTACCCTGCGCCCTTCTATTTTAAGCTTTCCCTTAGAGAAAAGTTCAATAGCCTTTGGATAAATTACGTGCTCCTGTTCTAAAATCCGCTTTGCCAATGTTTCTTCTGTATCATTTTCAAATACTTGAACAGCAGATTGTAATATGATAGGGCCTGTGTCCATACCCTGATCCACAAAGTGAACAGTGCATCCAGATACTTTAACGCCGTACTCTATTGCTTGTTTTTGTGCATTTAAACCTGGAAAAGCTGGAAGCAGAGAAGGATGAATGTTGATTATGCTCATAGGGTAGGCTTTTAACAGCACTTCTCCCACCAATCTCATATAGCCAGCAAGGCACACCAATTGCACACCGTGCTTTTTCAACAATCTCAAAACTTCTTCTTCATAATGTGCTTTGCTTTTAAATTTTTTAATATCAACGAAGTAATGCGGAATTTTATGCATTTCAGCTCGTTTAAGTGCATACGCTTCTTTACGATCGCTTATAACTGCCTTAACTTCAGCTGAAATCTTACCGCTTTCGCATGCATCAATTATAGCCTGTAAATTTGAACCTCTGCCAGATGCGAGCACACCTATTTTCATAAACAA
>JAJOKN010000140.1:0-1405 GCA_021129815.1 Desulfotomaculum sp.
AGCGGGTTAAGCGCTAAAGAGTTAACAGCAAGTGCGTTAAATTATTATCAGAGCAATGACTACAAAGAAGCCCTGAGAATGTTTTTGGAAGCTTTGAAAAAAGATCCAGATATTGAGTTGAAATACGTAATAGTTTCTAAGTTAAGCACTATTTATCAACAACTAGGCATGTATGAACTAGCTAATGAAATTTTAAGCTTATATTTAGAAAAGAAAGATTTTAAGAAGCACCCTAATATAAACATTTTACAAACAAAACGGCTGTTTTTAAGCAATATAATTCGTTTATTAAAGGAAAATAACATACCTTCTTTGCCATATGAAAAACTACCAGACTATATAAAGAAGAAAGCATTTATCGAAGCTAAACAAAATAGATAGGAGGAATAGATTTGCTATGAAAACAACAAAAGAAATTATAGGACTACCAGTTTTCAGTATAAAAGAGGTGATTGATATAGGAAATGTAAAGGATTTACTGATAAATCCTGATGAAGGCACAGTGGATTTTTTATTGGTAGAGCCTAAGCGCACTTTTATTGAAAAAACAGTAATTAAGTATGAAGATGTTATAGGTGTAGGAAAAGATGCAGTGACAGTGGAAAATAAAGATAAAGTTGTTGATGTTTTGTCTGTACCAGAAGTGAAGGCATTGTTGGAAAAAGATACTAAGGTTATAGGTTGTAAAGTGATGACTAATAAAGGTACATTTGTAGGTGAGATTACAGAGATAGCAATAAATGAAGATACAGGCAAGATTGTGGGGTGTCAATGGTTACCAGATGATAAAGATGAGCCTGTGGGTTACATACCAGGTAGCTGTGTTATAACTTTTGGAAGAGAAATTTTAATTGTTGATGAAAATTTTGAGCAACACGTTACTGATAAAATTTTAGTATCTGATGTAGAAAGCGGTTTGGATAAGGATACAAGCAGTGTAGAAAATATGAATAATATAATAAATGCAGATGAGCAGATAGAAAAGGAAAATGTAGGTATTGAAGGAAAAGCTGCAGATGATGATACGAGTCTGGACAATATGAGCATGGAAAATATTGATATAAATGTGCAAGCAGAAGAGAGCAGTATAGGAAATACTGATATAGCTGAACAAGCGGAAGAAAATGCGATTGGGAGAGAGGAAAATATAGATGATAATCTAAATGGGGATCCTTTGGAGTTTTTTGAAAATAAGCAGGATGAATATTTAATTGGGCGAAAGGTCAATGTTACAATTGTGGCTGATAATGGGGAGATAATAGCAAATGAAGGAGATATTGTTACTCCAGAAATTATTGAGCGTGCCCGAGCAAATGATAAATATGTAGATCTTACTTTAAATACAATTGAAGAGTAAGATTAAAGTTGTATTTCTGGTATCAGGTGTTTTATTCGGGCAGCTCAT
>JAJOKN010000140.1:1415-2284 GCA_021129815.1 Desulfotomaculum sp.
TGTATTGATTTCTTTTTATTATTAAAGATTTAAAATTTAAAAATGACGGACAAAGTCCTGTATTGATATGTAGCAAGGTGGAAAATGGCAAAATCACTGTAAAGATATTTGGTAATATAGAAGATGCTCAAAATATTAGCTATAAAACTGAGACTGTCCGAAAGGTAATTAAGCATGACACGATTTATAAAATAAGCAAAAATTTAAAACCTGGTGAAATGAAGATTATAAATCCAGGCAGAGATGGTTACGAAATAAAAATCTTTAAGTTAACTGTTATAAATGGCATAATATCTGAACGTGAATTGGTGGATTATCAATATGTTAAACCTATAAATGCAGTAATAGTTTTACCACCTGAAAGAAAAGCAAAAAAGTAAAGTGTTTGTAAATGAATAATTAACTGGGTAAATATACTTACTTTGTAGACATTAACTTAGTGAGTTGCTTTAAACCTTTGCTTTCAATGCGCGAGATATATGAACGTGATATATTCATGTCTTTAGCAATTTCTCTTTAAAATTTCATTTTGAATACAACGTGAAGCATAAGTAGAAAATCTTGCGCGTTTGGTATCAAATGTGTTTATAGCTTTTATCAATCCTATGCTGCCTATTGAAATTAAATCATCATAAGATTCATTAGTGGTATTTTTGTATTTTTTTGCTATATGTGCTACTAATCGTAAATTTGTTTCAACTAATATATCGAATGCTTTAGTGTCACCCAAGCGGTATTTTTTAAAGTAATGGATAATTTCTGAGCTTGATAGAGGTTTTTTAAAATTATTGTTTGAAATATAAGATAGGAGCAACGTTAGGTGATTAAACATTGATAGACTCAATAAAAATGAAATCATTTTTAAGCCT
>JAJOKN010000060.1 GCA_021129815.1 Desulfotomaculum sp.
AAGTATTTCCTTTATTACCAAGGAGGATTTTTAAATGATCATGGCTGAAAACACAGACAATCGCAACAAAAAACGCAAAAAATTAAATGTATTTCGACTCATAATATTAATTTTTTTCTTAACTATCATAGCTCTAACTGGCGTTGCTTGTAATTACGTGTATAACAGCATCGCAGATATGCCAGAATTCAATCCTGAAGACATAAGTTTCGCGGTGTCAACAGAAATTTACGATATAAATGACGATTTAGTCGCAAGAGTTGGTGTTCAAAACAGAATCCCTATAAGTATTTCTGAAGTGCCAGATATAGTAAAAAATGCTTTTTTAGCTGTTGAAGACCATCGCTTTTATCAACACCATGGGATTGACATATATCGCATATTAGGTGCTGCATGGGCAAACATAAAGGCAGGAGGACTTTATCAAGGAGGGAGTACCATAACTCAACAGTTAGTACGTCATGCTACGGATATAGGAACAGAAAAAACCTTTAAAAGAAAAATTCAAGAAGCAATTTTAGCTATACAAATGGAAAGATATTTTTCCAAGGATGAAATTTTAGAACATTACTTGAACTGGATTTACTTTGGTGCAGGAGCTCATGGCATTCAAGCTGCTGCTTATACTTATTTCAGTAAAGACGTAAGTGAGTTAACTTTATCTGAAGCAGCGCTTTTAGCAGGTTTGCCTCAGGCACCGAGCGCTTATAATCCATTTCGCAACATGGAGGCAGCTATCGAGCGGCGCAATATCGTATTAAATCAAATGGCTAAGCACGGATACATAACGCAAGCACAAGCTGAAGCAGCTAAAGCTGAAGAAATTGTATTGAATCCTGGTAAAATCACTGGCAAAGAATATCCTTACCCATACTTTATAGATCACGTTATAGAGCTTTTGGTAGATAAGTATGGCGAGGCAAAAGTATTCAGAGGAGGACTAAGAGTCTATACAACTTTAGATCCAAAAATTCAAAAAGCTGCTGAAGAAGCACTCAGCAATAATAATAATTTTCCAAATTCTACAAGAGATGAAAATGGTATATTACAGCCAAACGCAGCAGCTGTAGTTTTAGATCCTCACAGCGGATATGTAAAAGCAATAGTAGGGGGCAGGGAATATCAAGTTCGCCGTGGCTGGAACAGAGCTATCGATGAAAGAAGAAGGCCGGGATCTGCATTTAAGCCAATAATTTCGTATGGCCCTGCTATAGAATATTTAGGGAAAGCCCCTGCATCTGTATATGATGATATACCAATCAAGATAGGCAATTATGCACCTAGAAACTACGATGGCAGGTTTCGCGGGCTAATAACTATGAGATACGCACTGAAAAAGTCAATAAATATACCTGCAGTAGTGGCACTTAAAGAAGTTGGTATGCCAAAAGCTTTAGAATTTGTATCCAAGCTCGGCTTTGAAAACGATAGAAAACAAATAGAAATAGCAGGTTTAGCTGCTGCACTGGGAGGATTGGACAAAGGGGTTACACCCCTTCAAATGGCAGCTGCATTTGCTGCATTTGCAAATGAAGGTATTTACACACAACCAATTGTCATAAGAAGAGTAGAAAAATTAAACGGAGTAGTTCTAGAAAACAACTTGCCCAAGCAACACCGCGCGATGAAAGCAACTACTGCTTATTTGATCACCGACATGTTAAAATCTGCTGTAACTTCCGGTACAGGTACAGCAGCTCGGATGAACCGTCCAGTTGCTGGAAAAACTGGAACTGCTGATAATAAACACGGGCGCACAAGCGATACATGGTTTGTGGGATATACAGCCGATTTAGTATGTGCAGTTTGGATTGGAAACACAGACCAGAACAAACCACTACCTCCCAATTACTATGGTGGAACATATACCGCGCGAATTTGGAGGCAAATAATGGTTAGAGCTCACGAAGGGCTACCTATTCGTGATTTTGTAAGACCACCGGGCATAGTTGTAGCAGCAGTTGATAAAAAATCAGGTCTTTTACCTGGTCCTCTTACTCCTCCAGAGGATATAATAACGGACATATTCGCACAAGGCACTGTGCCCACTAAAACAGATGACACACGTGTCTTGATAGAAGTGTGCAATAAAAGCAACAAGTTACCAAGCGAGTTTTGTTGGGATAGAGAATATAAAGTGTTTATAAAGCTACCGTATGAAGTCGATGAACGAGTAGCTGATTACCACTTGCGCGCACCTGTTGAGATCTGCGATGTATGTAAACCAGATAGCGAATTATTC
>JAJOKN010000091.1 GCA_021129815.1 Desulfotomaculum sp.
CCGACCTCTATTCTCAGGCTGCTTTTCTGCCCATTGAATTTATAATGTTTAAAATTTTCTCTGTGAGTTTTAGCGCTTCTAAGTCGCTTCCTGCTTTTTTTGGATATATCTGATATCTGCTTTTAAACTTCATCGGCGTTAAGTTAGGCATAATCACATTTGCTCCACAGCTAAGAGCCAGCTCATAGCCAGCAGGATGCAAAGTAGCAAGCGCAGTAGTAGCTGGCAGATTGGCTTTCGGCAGCACAAGCCGCGTCACTGCCAGCGTTTTAAGCGTAAGCTCCAAACTTCCCCTATTGCTGTACTTAAGAGGCGTATTTGGATGCGGAATAAAAGGACCTATCCCTATCATATCTGCATTCAGTTTTTTAAATATCAGTATATCTTCCGCTATGCTTCCAAGCGTTTGCCCCGGCAAGCCTATGATATTGCCTGATCCTATTTGATAACCCAGTTTCTTTAAGGTTTTTAAGCACTCAAGTCTCGTCTTCAAATCTGTTCCCGGTCGCAAACGCTTAAAAAGTTCTCCATCAGAAGTCTCATGCTTTAACAAAAACCGGTCAGCGCCTGACTTCTTAAGCAAGCGGTATTCTCCTTCTGTACGCTCTCCTATGCTCAATGTAACCGCTGTGTTGCCATCTCTTTTTATCGCGCTTATCACTTTTGACAAGCGTTCAGCACTGTACCACATATCTTCACCTGACTGCAGCACCACTGTGCGAAACCCCATTTTCTTAACGCCAGCAGCTGCTTCTATAAGTTCATCAATCTCCATCCTGTAGCGCTCAATTTTATCGTTGCTGCGCCTCAAGCCGCAGTAATGGCAGTCCCTTTTACAATAGTTAGAAAACTCTATTATGCCCCTTAGATGCACCACATCGCCGTGATTTTTATACCGCATCTCATCAGCTAATTCAAACAGCGCTTTCTGTTCATGTTCATCAGCTGACAGCAAACAAACAATATCCTCTTTGGACAATTCCTCTCCTTGTTTTGCTTTTAAAAACACTGATTCAAAGCTCATCTGCACATCACCCCGCAAGCTCCAAAAGAGATGCTAAATGTGGAAAAGGCGAAAGCGCTCTGTGCAGTATGCCATGCAAGTGCGCAATTGCAACGCCATAATTGACTATCGGTACGCCCGCAGCACGTGCTTGCATAATTCTAGCGAGCATTTCTCTGCGGTTTATCATACAAGCACCGCAGTGAACTATCAGTTTATATTTTCCCAAATCGTCAGGAAACTTCGTGCCGCTCACCCAATCGAATTCAATTTGCCCCCCTACATGCTGTCTTATCCAGCGTGGAATTTTGACAGTTCCTATATCGTCTTCCACTCTGTGGTGAGTACAGGCTTCTGCCATCAGCACTTTATCGCCTGGCTTTAGCCTATCCAAAGCCCTTGCACCTTCTGCCATCGTCTCAAGGTCGCCTTTGTAACGTGCAAACAATATTGAAAAGGATGTAAGCAAAACATCCGGCGGAGTATCAGCATCTGCTTTCAAAAACGCCTGCGAATCAGTTACCACCATCTTAGGCTTTGAGTTTAACATTTCTATAGCTCTTTTAAGCTCTCTTTCTTTTACTGTGATAGCGATTGCATCGTGATCCAATATGTCGCGTATAACCTGCACCTGCGGCAGTATAAGCCTTCCTTTAGGTGCAGCTAAATCTATAGGTACTACCAGTATCACAATATCACCAGGAGCTATCAAATCCCCTATGATAGTCTGGTCATACCAAAACGACGGTGCATTTCTGACTATGCTCATCTTTAGATCATCTATGCCTTTTTTAAAAAGCGCACTTACTGCTACTGCAGGCACTCCTAACTTTTTGCTATATTCTTCTATTTTGCTTTCACTGAGCTCAGTTTTCAAAAGGTCTAATTTGTTAAATACTGCTATAACTGGTAGCTTCATCTGTTTACACTTTTTCAGTATTTCTTCTTCAAATTCACTTATGCTTTGCGTTTTTATAAATTCCTGAATATCTATCACTAAAAGCACCATGTCAGATTTTTTGAGCACTTCCAGCGATTTTTTGACACGAAGCTCGCCGAGTTCCCCTACATCATCAATCCCAGCAGTATCTATAATGACTACTGGTCCAACAGGCAAAATTTCCATAGATTTATAAACTGGATCTGTAGTAGTGCCAGCCACATCAGAAACAAGTGCAATATCTTGATTTGTAAGAGCATTTATAAGACTGGACTTGCCTGCATTTCTTTT
>JAJOKN010000073.1 GCA_021129815.1 Desulfotomaculum sp.
TTTCTAAAAAATTTAAATATAAGAAGGAATTTAACTAATCATGAAGAAAGTATTAGTAAAACTTTAATAAAAATGCATAAAAAGGTGGTGAGATTGTTATGAATGTAACAGATGTGCGAATTCGAAAAATCATACCAGAAGGCAAGATGAAGGCAATAGTTTCAGTTACACTGGATGATATGTTTGTTATTCACAACGTAAAAGTAGTGGAAGGGCGCAATGGCTTGTTTGTTGCTATGCCAAGTACTAAAACTCCTGATGGTGAATACAGGGATATAGCCCATCCAATCAACTCACAAGCAAGAGAAACTATTCAAAGTGCTGTTTTAGATGCATATAATAAAGCTCTTGAGTCCCAGGCTGTTTAAAGTATTCTTTTCGCTTTAAGTTTGAATTAACTAAATATTTTGTTTGAGTTTTATCGAATATAGGGGGGCAAAAGGCTCCCTTTTTAAGTGCGTGTATAAAATTATACATATAATAAAAATTTTGCAAATTATCTTGCTGTGGTGATAATATTATTATAGATTAAAACAGTGAAAATACAAGGAAGGTGTGTTTTGTGGAAAATTTTAGTGCAGTAATTTTAGCAGCAGGGAAAGGTACTAGGATGAAGACCAAAAAGCCTAAAGTACTGCACTGCATTGCAGGGAAGCCTCTTTTAGGCTATGTTCTCGATGCTGTATTGAGTGCTGGAGTTGGTAAATGCGTTGTAGTAGGTGGATATGGTTTTCAAGAAGTGGCAGAGTATGTGAAAAAACACACAAATGGTAATGTTGTAATGGTATATCAAAAAGAACAGTTAGGCACTGCTCATGCTTTGATGCAGGCAGAAAGTGAGCTTGGATCAAATGAAGGACATGTGTTAGTGGTGTGTGGTGATACACCGCTTATAACGTCAAAAACTCTTGCTAATTTAATGAAATGCCATATTGATAATTTTTCAGATGCTACAGTGCTTACAACTATGAAACAAGATCCTACTGGATATGGCAGGATAATAAGAGATAGTTCTGGAAAATTTAAGCGAATTGTTGAACAAAAAGATGCATCAAGTGAAGAGCTTAGAATAAATGAGATAAATACAGGTATATACTGTTTTTCTTTGAAAGGCTTGTTCGATGCGCTAAAAAATATTTCTGCTGACAATGCACAAAAAGAATATTATCTTACAGATATAATAGAGCTGTACAACAAAAACAACCGATTGGTATGTGCCCATCTTTGCGAAGATGAGGCAGAAGTGATGGGTGTAAATGATTTGAAACAGCTTTCAGATGCTGAGCATATGTTGAGAAAAAGGTTATTAAATGATCTGATGTACAGAGGCGTGCGTATAATCGATCCATTGACAGTTTACATTGATGAGTCTGTTTTAATAGAGCCAGAGGTGGTGATTTATCCAAATACAATTATTGAAGGCTTGACTAAAATAGGTTCAAAATCAGTTATTGGACCAAGCAGCAGAATTATTGATTGTGATGTAGGTGAAAATTGTACTATTCAATATTCTGTTGTGCACGATAGTGTTATAGGAGATAATTGTACAGTGGGGCCATTTGCTAATATTAGGCCAGGCAGTAAGATCGGATCAGGCGTTAAAATTGGTGATTTTGTTGAAGTAAAAAAATCACAAATTGGTGATAATAGTAAAGTGCCGCACTTGTCATACATAGGGGATGCAGTAATAGGTGCTGATGTGAACATAGGAGCGGGCACTATTACTTGCAACTACGATGGTAAGGATAAGCATACTACCGTTATCAATGATGGAGCATTTATTGGGAGCAATACAAGCTTAGTTGCACCTGTTGAAATAGGTGCAAGAGCAGTTGTGGCTGCAGGTTCTACAATTACAAAAAATGTGCCGGATAATGCACTTGGTGTAGCAAGACAGCGCCAAGTCAATAAAGAAGGATGGGCGAAGCGGAA
>JAJOKN010000041.1 GCA_021129815.1 Desulfotomaculum sp.
CTTTATTCGTTTCATTTGCTCTAACTGGGCACGGCAAGAGCTACATGCCAGCAGGTGAGCAGATACATCTTTTTTAATTTTAACATCAAGTTCATCATCTATATATTCCGATAAATACTTACATACATCCTGGCATTTCATCTTGCCATACCCCCTTTCATTTCATCAAAAATTTAAAATCCCAGGTCCAATTAACTTACTACTTATTATTTTGACGTGACAAATTGCTTTTAGGTTCCACCAAAGCACTAAATTTTTTTCTAAAAGAAGCTCTCGCACGATTTAGCCTTGATTTGACCGTTCCCAGCGAACACTCCATTGTAGAAGCTATTTCATCATAAGACAACCCTTGAATTTCTCTCATTATCAATATTAACCTATATTCATCTGACATCATATTCAAACACCTTTGCACCTGTTCACACAGTTCTTTGCGCTCAATTTCATCATCAGGCAATAGTGCACTATCAGGGATACTTGCAAGCAATGTCATATCGTCCTTAAACTCTTCATCAAGCGATACAACTTTTTTATTTTTTCGTTTTCTCAATTCATCACGACATGCATTTGCTGTAATATGATATACCCAAGTCATAAAATTTGAATCGCCCCTAAAGTTCTTCAAAGATTTATATATTTTTATAAATACCTCTTGCGTCAAGTCACAAGCATCTTCATGATTTCCAAAAAAACGATATGCTACAGTGTAAACTTTCGACTCATATCTGTTGACTAGTTCTTCAAAAGCCTTATAATCTCCTGACTGAGCCTTTTTAACAAGCTTAAAATCATCAACAGAAGACAACTATAGTCCTCCTTGTTTACATTTTTTGCCTTTATAAGTCAGCTGTCTATTGAAATGCTGTAAATCTCATCATCTTTTTCTATCCTATCTACGACATCCATGCCTTTTACAACTCTTCCAAACACTGCATATTTTCCATCTAACCAGTCAGCATCTTTCTTTAAGATATAAAACTGAGAACCTGCTGAATCGGGGTCGCTGCTTCTAGCCATCGCTATCATACCCCTTCTATTTTTAAGCTCTGGGTGTGTCTCTAATTCTATGCTCCATCCTGGCCCTCCTGTGCCATCTCCATTTGGACAACCTCCTTGAATAACCCAGTCTTCCACACGATGGAATACAAGCCCATTATAAAATCCTTCTTTTACTAACTTTTCAAAATTTGCCACTGTAATGGGCATAGCATCTGGGTACAGCTCAACTACTATATCTCCTTTTGAGGTTTTAATCGTTGCTTTTTTTACATCGCCTAGTTCTCCTAGCACTATATTCTCACCATTATTTTTACCAACTGCAGTTTGCTCTTTATCAGATTGTTCTCCATCAGAACCGTTGTATGCCATTCCAAAACCTATAGCAAAAGAAACTAAAATCAATAAAATCCCTGCTACAATTAAATACTTCTTAGTTTTGGGATCGTCAATACTGAGTTTAGGCTTGTCCTTGATCTTAGACTTGCTTTTAACTCTCACCTGTCAGCTCACTCCTTTGATTTAAAATTTCAATGTCAATAAAAATTTTACCTAGTTAATTATCACTTTTTTTTTCTAAAAATACAAGACTTGGTTAGTAAATCTATCAAATATTTTAAATATAAATCATGCATTATTTCAATTTTCAAAAATTTACATTTATACCTTTTTAATCCTATCATTGTTGACTTTATAGGTTTTCTATGTTATTATACTTTTCGTCAATAAGGGCAGAAGAAAATATAGTTTCAATAACTTATGCCGAAGTGGCGGAACTGGCAGACGCACTGGACTCAAAATCCAGCGGTGGCAACACCGTGTGGGTTCGAATCCCACCTTCGGCACCATTTTTTTGGGAGAGTAAAA
>JAJOKN010000082.1 GCA_021129815.1 Desulfotomaculum sp.
TCTATGAACAAAGCAAGAAGTTGTCACTTATACCTAAAGAGCCACCTATTATAATCGAAACGCTTGTATTCCCAGAAATCATAAGGTTTTGAAAAAAGCTGCTAACTCTTCAGAAGAAAATATTTTTCCGTGTACATCTAAAGCTATTATTGAAAGAACTTTTTCTTATATGTTTTTCTATTCTACTTGCCTCAGCTTCCATAACTTGTGCAGACATTTTAGCGCACAAGTTATCCTTATGCGGTTCATCAGCTACCTCGGTTATTTTCAATTTAACAAACGGCTTTAGTCTTTTTAAATACTCTGATATTCCTTCTTTCAAGTATTTTTCTTTAAGCTTTCCTACAGCTACTACATCAATTTTCATTTACAGCTATCCCCATTTTAAATCTGTCTTATATCCGCCCCTAATGCCATAAACTTCTCTTGCACATCCTGATATCCTCTATAAATATACTCAGAATTGCCTATTCTAGTTTCTCCATTTGCAACCAAACCCGCTATCAAAAGCGCTGCACCCGCACGCAAGTCTGTTGCCCTAACTTCTGCTCCCTGCAGCTCTTCCACTCCTTCGATTATTGCAATCCTTCCTTCAACTTTAATTTTTGCGCCCAGTCTTTTTAGTTCATCCACTACTTGAAATCTGTTTTCAAAAATATTTTCCACTATAGTGCTTATCCCTGGTATAGTGCTCAAAAGCACCATCATCTGGGATTGCATATCTGTTGGAAAACCTGGATACGGCATTGTCTTTATATCCACTGGCTTTAAATCTTTACCTGCTTTTACTCTCACATAGTCTTCTCCCACTATGACATCAACATTTGCTTCTTTGAGCTTAGCAATCAAGGGTTCTAAATGCTTAGGAATAACATTTTGAACCACAACATCTCCGCGTGTAGCAGCCGCAGCAACCATATATGTACCCGCTTCTATCCTATCAGGAATTACAGTATATCTATCACATCTATAAAGCGAATTTACCCCTACAACTTTTATCAAATCTGTTCCAGCACCGCGCATTTTAGCACCCATAGCATTTAAAAAATTAGCTAAATCCACAATTTCTGGTTCTTTTGCTGCATTCTCTATAAAAGTTTGCCCTTCTGCTAAACAAGCTGCCATCATTATATTTTCTGTAGCACCAACACTTGGAAAATCTAAATAAATGCTCGCTCCCCTTAATTTATCTGCCTTAGCAACAATACATCCTTTTTCCAACTTAATCTTTGCACCCATTTTCGATAGGCCCTTAAAATGCAGATCCATTGGTCTTACACCTATATTGCACCCGCCAGGCAGGGCAATTTTTGCATATCCATATTTAGTTAAAAGCGGCCCTAATAAAAGATTCGAAGCCCTTAGCTTTTTGGCTTGATCTCGTGGTGCTTCTACATTGATTTTGTCAGGTGGAGCTATATATAAAGAATCAGACCCGCTCCATCTTACTTCTCCGCCCATAGCACCGATAATATTCATCAAAGTATTGATGTCGCTGATATTAGGTATGTTCTCCAATGTAATTGGTACATCTGAAATCAGCGCTGCGCACATTATAGCCAGAGATGCATTTTTCGCTCCATGAATTCTAACCTGTCCTTTTAAGGCCTTTCCACCATTAACAACTATCTCTTTCAATTTTTCAATTTATCTCCTTGTTCATTTATTTTTGTTTTCCATTGCTCAATTATTTCATTAACATATTTTTTGCTTTCTTCACATGGTAAGATATCAATTAATTTTTCCATTTTTTTTATTGCTAATTCATAGTCTTCCTTTGCTTCTGCTAGCACACGGCTATATAAATACAGAGCTTTTATATTTTCTGGCTGTTT
>JAJOKN010000113.1:0-492 GCA_021129815.1 Desulfotomaculum sp.
GTTTTGAAAAATATAAACTTTAATAAGAGGAATATTTTTTATGATTATTATAACACCTCTAGCAGGCAGCATTGGTGAAATTAAAGCACCTGCTGCAATACCAACTGTGGGAATAAAGTTAATACATCCTGATTTTAAGCTTATATATGAAAAACTGGACAAGAACGATAGAATCAGGGGAGCGATGACTGGTATTTTCGATTACAATTGGGAATATATACCAGATGAGCAAGCATATTTGTTAAAAGTGGATTATTACAGGGGACATGTTCAATTTGGCGTTAAATTTCCGAAAAATACAGCAGGTCAGATTTTACAGGCATTAGTTGATAGTGGGAAAAGAGTATTTGGACTTGTGTTGAAGTTCAACGAAGAATCGAGAATGATATTTGATGATGCGGTAGTGCTGCTCGGTATAGAATTTGATATAGAAAAAGAAGCAGGTTGGCCTGTAGTGAAAAATGCTAACTGTGAGAATTAATAAACTTCTGA
>JAJOKN010000113.1:502-1829 GCA_021129815.1 Desulfotomaculum sp.
TCAGCATTGGGAATTGTATTCGGAGAAATTATCCAATAATTATGCGTTCTTTAACATAATGGAATTTTTGAGGTTTTTTAGGTTTGTATGGCAGCATTAAAAGCGATAATAAGCCTATTCTACCTATAAACATTAGTATTATTAATATTAGCTTGCTTGTATCGCTTAATTCAGGAGTAATTCCTGTTGACAGGCCACATGTACCAAACGCAGAGCACACTTCGAACAGTATGCTTATAAGAGAAAAGCTTTCTTTTTCAATTGCTAATATCAATGCGGTAGAAAAGAATACAAGTATAATGGCAACTGTAAATATACCATAAGCTTTAATAATGTCTTCTTTATATAATTCACGTTTGAATACTTGGACATGCGGCTTGTTCCGCCATGATGATATCAGGCTCAACAGTATTACAGCGAATGTAGTAGTTCTGATACCCCCGCCACAGCTACTTGGAGCACCACCTATAAACATCAACATGCAGAAGAATAACAGTGTAAAAGAGGAAAAAAGCGATATGTCAAATGTGCTCAAGCCAGCGCTGCGAGTTGTTAAAGACTGAAATATTGCTATCGAAAGTTGTTCATGCCAAGATAAACCTGATAATGCTTTTTGTGATTCAAATATCAAGATAATTATTATACCTATGACTAGTAGAGAAATATAGGTTATGACGTTTACTTTAGTAAATAGTGAAAATCTTGTGTTTTTATTTAAAAACCACCGTCTTGCTTCTAACAGTACTGGAAACCCAATAGCTCCTAAAAACATCAATATACCTACGATTGCTTTGAGAATATAATTTTCTCTAAAATCATGCAAACTATTGCTGAATAAATCAAAACCTGCATTTGTAAATGCAGAAATTGCGTGAAAAACACCTAGCTTTATTGAATTTGTAAAGCTGTATTCGTATACTTGATAAAATATAAAGAACAGCATTAAAGCACCCACAAATTGTATAAATAATGAAATTTTAAATATAAATATCATCAGCCGTACTAAACCAGAAAGAGAAGGCTGATTCTGATCTATCTTTATCATAATTCTGCTCTTTAAGCCTACTTGATGCCCAAGGGCAATGTACATCAATACCCCTAGTGTCATTATACCGATTCCGCCGAGCTGAAAATATATCATAAGCACTGCTAACCCAAAGTTGCTAAAGGTTTCACTGATGGTTACCGTTGTAAGTCCGGTAACGCTTATAGCGCTAGTAGCAACAAATAATGCGTCTATTGGTGTTATAGTTACACCGGGCTTTAATGATATAGGGAGGCTTAAAATTAATGCGCCAAAAAGAGCAAAAAACAAATAGCTCAGCAC
>JAJOKN010000002.1 GCA_021129815.1 Desulfotomaculum sp.
TTTAAGCTTAAATCTAATCGGTGCGCCTTCAAAGCCGTACGTACTTCGCAAGTAGTTTTCCAAGTAACGCTTGTAAGAAAAGTGAAGCAATTCCGTATCATTTACAAATAAAGTAAACACAGGTGGTGCAACAGATGACTGTGTAGCATATCTGATTTTCAACTGTCTGCCTTTATATGACGGCGGTGGATTTTGTCTCATAGCATCTATAATTGTTTTGTTCAAGCTGCTTGTGCTGATCCTCATATAATATTGTTCAGCCATAAAGTCAATGAGCTCCATAACTCTATGCAACCTCTTTTTGGTGAGTGCTGAAATAAAAACCACAGGTGCATACTGAATAAAACTCAATTCTTCACGCACGTGTTCTGTAAACTTAAGCATCGTCTTATCATCTTTTTCTATCAAGTCCCACTTGTTCACAACTAAAATTATAGCTTTGCCTTTTTCTTCTGCGTATCCTGCTATTTTTTTATCCTGTTCAGTCACTCCTTCTGTAGCATCAATCATCAAAAGCGATATTTCCGAACGTTCAATTGCTCTAAGTGCCCTAATCACGCTGTACCGCTCTGTCAGCTCAGATATCTTCTTTTTCTTACGCATACCTGCTGTATCTATAAATAAATAGCTTTTATCTTTGTAATTTACCAGAACATCTACAGCATCTCTTGTAGTACCCGGCACATCGCTTACTATAACCCTTTCTTCCCCTAGCACTGCATTTATAAGGGTAGATTTCCCTACGTTAGGTCGCCCGATTACTGCAACCCTCACTGCATCAATATCAGGCTCATCTGTTTTTTGGGGCAACAGCTCAACAACTCTATCTAACAAATCACCTATATTAATGCCTTCAGCTGCAGATAAAGGAATTGGTTCTCCAAAAGCTAACTCATAAAAATCATAGTAACTAGTTTTGTCTAGCTGATAATGTTTCCCACCATCTATTTTATTAGCTACGAGCAAAACAGGCTTTTTGGTTTTTCGCAGCGTTTGTGCTATATCTCTATCAGTAGGACTCAGCCCCTCTTTCGCATCTACCATAAACAATATAACATCTGCTTCATCAATAGCTGCCTTTGCCTGCAATTTCACATCTTCACCAAACTCGCTTAAACTTTTAAACTCAAGTCCACCTGTATCTACCAGAGTAAATTCCTTACCATTCCATTCTGCATCAAAATACAGCCTATCTCTGGTAATGCCCGGCTTATCTTCAACAATCGCCACTCTTTTCTTTATTATTCGATTAAAAAGTGTAGATTTACCAACATTTGGACGTCCCACAATAGCCACAATCGGTTTAGACATCTAATACCACTTCTTCCCCAAAGTATCCAGCTAGCATAAATTATCCACTACCCGAAAGATTTAGTCAAGCATTTAATGCTTAACAATTACAAATACATCTTCAGATGGCTCATGTACAGTACCATTAACTATATTAGACAGTGAAAGAGCCAATGATTCCATTTCACTTTTTTCCTTTACATAAAAAATCGGTGCACCGCCGCCAACGGTTTCTAGGTTCATAGTTATCACTGCTAAAATCACATTCTCTATTCTAAAATCCCCCTTCCAGCATTTTGTTAATCCGAAGCACAACGACCTGCTCTGGCTGATAAAGGCTTACTAATGCCTGATTCCAAAACTGGGCTCCTATTTACTGCCTCTATAAACGCCTCGATGTCTTTTTCTACAGGCATCATATACATAGCCACAGCACCTGTATCCGGATTTTTGCGCAAAATAGGTGTGAATTCTGGAATATCTACGTCCTTTTTGGTTCCCAAAATAACACCTACAGTATGTGCAATCACCAT
>JAJOKN010000019.1 GCA_021129815.1 Desulfotomaculum sp.
TTTGAACAGCCTGAGATGGCCGGAGAGTTCAAGTCTGGCATTGAGGGCAGGTTTTGTGCTAGAGAGTTCCCTGCGGAGGAGGTTTTTTCTGACGCCAAGGGGAAAGATGGTGAAGCTTGTGTTGTGTGAGCAAATAAAAGCCGCTTTCCTTTTTGTCGTGGGGAAAGCGGCTTTTTGACTTTATGCTGACTTGTGCTGGAGGTGATGTTACTTGGAAAAGCGCATTGGAGTTGTTGGGATAATAGTAGAAAACCGTAACAGTGTTTCAAAAATAAATGCGATACTGAGCGAACATGCAGATATGATTCTCGGCAGAATGGGAGTACCTTACAAGGATAAGAATTTTAGTGTTATATCCATAATAATTGAAGGCACTACAGATGAAGTGGGAGCGCTTACTGGAAAGCTAGGCAATGTAGAAGGTGTAATAGTAAAGACTGCTCTCAGCAATAAAACAGTTTGACTTAGGTGATGTGTTATGGCAAGAGTTGAAAGAGATTTGTTAGGCACTCTAGAAATTCCTGATGATGCTTATTATGGCATTCATACTTTGAGAGCTTTTTACAATTTCAATGTAAGTGGCAGAAGAGTACATCCTGAACTCATAAAGGCGATAGCAGTTATAAAACAAGCTGCTGCGGATGCAAACATGACTATAGGTCGTTTGGATAGAAAAATTGGTGATGCTATTTATCAGGCAGCGTCTGAAGTAGCGCAGGGTGAGTTCTTAGATCAGTTTATTGTGGATGCGATGCAGGGCGGTGCAGGCACATCCACTAACATGAATGTAAATGAAGTTATAGCAAACCGCGCTATTGAAATTTTGGGAGGCAAAAAAGGAGATTATGCGCTTGTGCATCCCATCGATCATGTAAATATGGGTCAGTCAACAAATGATGTGTATCCAACAGCGATCCGCATTGCAGCTATAAGGCTTCTTAAACGGCTCAGCGAAAGCTGTGCAGTGCTGCAAGGGGCGCTTCAGAAAAAAGAAGCTCTTTTTTCCGGCATACTGAAAGTTGGGCGCACGCAGATGCAGGATGCACTTCCAATCATATTGGGACAGGAATTCGGCGCTTATGCTGAAGCTGTTTCTAGAGATCGCTGGCGACTTTACAAAGTAGAAGAACGGCTTCGGCAGGTAAATTTAGGGGGCACAGCTATAGGGACTTCTGTCAACACAGAGCGCAGATATATTTATTTGGTCATAGAACGGCTGAGAAGCTTGACGGGGCTTGGGCTTGCAAGAGCAGAAAACATGGTTGATGTTACGCAAAATGCAGATGTGTTTGTGGAAGTATCAGGTCTTATCAAAGCAGCAGCTGTGACTTTGATTAAGATATCGTCGGATTTGCGGCTTTTGTCGTCCGGACCTCGTGCAGGTATCAGTGAAATAAAACTGCCTGATTTGCAAGCGGGCTCATCTATAATGCCGGGAAAAGTAAATCCTGTCATACCAGAGATGGTGACGCAGGTTTCGTATCAAGCAATATCAAATGATTTTGCTATATCCATGGCTGCACAATCAGGACAGCTTGAGCTGAACGCTTTTTTGCCGCTCATAGCTGATAACCTGCTCAGCAGCATTGAAATGCTCAGCAATGCTATGAAGCTGTTTTCTGAGCGGTGTATTGAGGGGATAGAAGCAAATGAAAAGCGATGTGCAGAACTTTTAGAAAACAGCGTCTCTTGGGTCACTGTGTTGGTACCTAAAATAGGTTATGAAAGAGCAAGTGAATTAGCAAAGAAGGCTTTGGAAAAGGGCATAAGCTTAAAACAAGCGATACTGGAAGAAAAAATAATGGAGGAAAAAGAAATAGAC
>JAJOKN010000124.1 GCA_021129815.1 Desulfotomaculum sp.
ATATTTTACATTATAGGAAGTGTATATGCTGTTAAAAACAACTATGTATAATTATTGTGTTACAATAGATTCAAATAAATATTGCCGACTCTTCCATTTCAGCTTTTGTCTTCCTTCTAAGTAAATTCATAACACAATTACGCGGAGAGAAATTTTCAAACAATACTTTATATGTTTGCTCTGTTATAGGCATGTCTACCTTATATTCATGTGCCAACCATTTTGCTGCTTTTGTAGCACGTATGCCTTCCACTACCATACCCACGCTTCTTACTGCTTCTTTTACACCTTTACCTTTTCCAATTGCTATACCTGCTTTTCTGTTCCTGCTGTGTACGCTGGAACAGGTAACTATCAAATCTCCCAACCCGCTCAAACCTGAAAAAGTAACAGGATTTGCTCCCATAGCTTTGCCCAATCTTGTCATTTCAGCAAGCCCTCTTGTAATAAGTGCAGCTCTAGTATTATCACCAAAACCAAGTCCATCAGCAATACCAGTACTAATAGCAATGATGTTTTTCAGTGCTCCACCTAGTTCTACACCTAAAACATCAGGACTTGTATAAACTCTTATGTTGGAACCCTCAAACAAACTTTGCACATATTCTGCATATTTCATATCATAGGAAGCTGATACCAGCGCCGTTGGAACATCTCTTACAACTTCTTCTGCATGGCTTGGACCTGACAGCACCACATAATTGCATTTGCCTTTAAAAATATTGCAAAAGACCTCATACATCCTTTTAAAAACATTTCTCTCATTATCCATCACTTCAACAAAACCTTTAGCCAGGTTAACAACAATGCCATTTTTAAGTAATGGATATGTCATTTCCAGTACATCTTTAAATACATGTGAAGGCACTGCATAAAAAATCACTTCACTGTTTTTTAACACTTCTGTTATATCTGAACTACACCAGACTCCATCTGGTATAATCGCTTCTGGCAAATAAGTTTTATTTTCTCTAAAGCTATTTATTTCACGCACCACTTTTTCTTCTCTTGCCCACACGTTTACTTTATACCCCTGTTTTGCCAGCTGCACAGCTACAGCAGTGCCCCAGCTACCTGCACCAATTACGGCTATCGACATTTGACGTTTCCTCCGTTTACTTAATTTTATGCTCCGTTCCTGACAACAATCTCTTGATGTTTGTATGATGCTTATATATCACAAACACAGCGACTAAAACAGCAAATATCAAATAAGGCAGTTTCATATCAAGCACATAAAAAGATATGGGTATAGAAATTGCTGCTGTCATAGAACCAACTGAAACATATTTAGTAACAGCAACTGACAAAATAAATAAAAAAAGCGCTATCAAGCCTGCAATAGGAGAAAAGGTGAAAATAACCCCTGCACCTGTAGCTACCACTTTCCCACCTTTGAATTTCAAAAATACAGGATACGCATGTCCTAAAATAACTCCCATCGCAGCAGCAACCTGTGATATGTCGTCACCTGCAACAGACCTAGCTATTAGCACAGCTAACACGCCTTTACCTGCATCAAGCATCAATACAATTATACCCGGTACTTTCCCCAATGTTCTATAAACATTTGTAGCGCCTATGTTGCCGCTGCCATGTTGACGAATATCTATTCCATATATATAACGAGCTAGCAAATATCCAAATGGAATTGAGCCAATAAGATAAGAAATCAATAATATTAATATTATTGTGCTCATTGTAAATCACTTCCTAATTTTGATCATAAGCTGCTAACTCAAGCATTATATTTTTTCAGTTGTAATTTCCTA
>JAJOKN010000013.1 GCA_021129815.1 Desulfotomaculum sp.
AATTATTATTAAGTTTTCCAAACTTGCTTATGAGGGATACTAACATATCGAAACCCATAAGTCAAGCCTGAGAATAAATAAAATTGTAGGTGAGTGCTAGTTGAAGTTCAATTTTCTCCACTAGCAGCCTTTTCTTGTCTTTTAAATAAAAATTCCATTGCTTTATTCCTAGCACTATCTAACAAGCTGTACATCGCAGGCACTACAAACAACGTCAAAAGTGTGGAAACCAGCATGCCTCCAATTATTGCATGAGCCATCGGAGAGCGCTGTTCTCCGCCATGTCCCAGTGCCAATGCTAACGGCACCATGCTTATCACAAGTGCTATTGAAGTCATTATTATTGGCCTAAAACGAAGCCTCGCTGCCAATAAAAGCGCTTCATCTTTTGCCATACCTTTTTGTCTTCCTTGTTGGACAAATTCTATCAAAAGCACTCCGTTCTTAGCTGCAATCCCTAACAGCAATACCATGCCTATCATTGAAATAAGACTGAGTTCACTTCCTGCAACAAACAAGCCTAAAATTCCTCCAGTTATAGCTAACGGAATAGTAAACATCACAGCAAGTGGACTTAAGTAACTTTCAAACTGCGCAGCTAGCACTAAAAATATGAATAAAGTCGCTGTCAGCATAGCCATCGTCATCACCTGGAAAGTTTCCTGCATATCTTCCATACCTCCGACTTTAGCTAATTGGTAACCTTCTTCTTTTTTAATTCTTTCGCTCATCTTCTGATCCAATAGCTCATTAAATTCTCCCATCGGAATGCCTTCAAGATTTGCCCTGATAGTTATGCTCTTTGACCTGTTATAACGGCTTATTTCTCCTGCTTTAGTCTCAAACTTTATATCCGCTACCTGCTCAAGGGCTATGAGTCTTCCATGAGTATTCAATAAATAAACATCTTCAAGATCATTTATATCTTTTCTTTGATCTTCGCTCAAACGCAATCTTATATCTATCTGCTCATCTTCTTTATCAAACTGCGTTACAACTACGCCATCAAAAAGCGCTTTAATAGTATGTGTCACATGTGCGCTGCTTACCCCCAAATCCGCTGCTCTTTCATGATCCACATCTATGCTTATTTCAGGTTTGCCCGGCTTATAACTGCTGCTTATATCCACCACACCAGGTATTTCTTCCATTATCCTCTTTATCTCCCATGCATATTCTCGTAGCTTCTCAATATCAGGTCCTTGCAGATAAAACAGTATCTCCTCTTCTTCTCTTAAACCTTTTTCAACAATTATAGATAATTGAATACCAGGAATATTCTTAAACTCCTGTCTTAAAAGCGAAGTTATTTCATCAAGTGAACGCTCTCGCTCATCTCTATCAACTAACTGAACAAAGCCTCTTACTTCACTTCTATCTACTATTAAATAACATTCTGTCACTTCTGGAAAACTCAATATTAGGTCCTCTATTTTCTTGGCTTTTTGGTTTGCTTTCTCTAGACTTAAACCAGAATCCAACCTCGCAATTATACTAAATTCCCCTATATCTGCTTCAGGAACAAAACATTTATCCAACTGCGGTACAACTAGTAAGCTGCTCACAAACAAACCAAACACGCATATCAAAACTATAATTCTAAATCTAAGAGCAACTTTTAAAAG
>JAJOKN010000065.1 GCA_021129815.1 Desulfotomaculum sp.
AGTTTCCAAGGAGTTATCATCCTTTTGTTGTTTTTCAACGTTTTAGATTATAACATATAAATAGCTCAACTTGACTATTATGTATAAAAAATGTGATAATGAGTCAAATCTAATACTTGGATTTGATAGACAATGATAAAATACAAGTAGGTGGTGTGTTGTTTTATGGAAACGAGAGATTTAGTTATTGTTGGTGCAGGACCTGCTGGTCTTACTGCAGCGCTTTATGCAGCGCGAGCAGCGATAGATACTGTATTGATAGAAAGAGAAATGCCGGGAGGGCAGGCAGCGACTACTGAACAAATTGAGAACTATCCTGGATTTCCAGGAGGGATAAGCGGTTCAGAGCTTTCCATAAAGATGGCTGAACAAGTAAAGGAATTTGGTTGTGAGATTGTTTATTCAGATGTAGAAAATATAGAGCGAGAGGAAAACGCTTTTAGAATAAAGCATTTAAATGGTGAAATTATAGCTAAGTCGGTAATTGTTGCTACTGGAGCAAAGCCGATCATGCTTGGTATAAAAGGCGAGCAGGAATTTCACGGCAGGGGTGTGTCATACTGTGCAACCTGTGATGGAGCATTTTTTAGAGATAAAAAGGTTGCGGTGATTGGTGGAGGCAATGCAGCTGTTGAAGAAGCTATATTTTTAACAAAATTTGCTTCAAAGGTTTATTTGATTCACAGAAGGGATAAATTGAGAGCTGCGAAGATTGCGCAAAAAAAAGCTTTTGATAATCCTAAGATAGAGTTTGTGTGGAATTCAGTTTTGGAAGAGATTAAGGGAAATCAAACTGTAGAGAAAGTAATTATAAAGAATGTGAAAACAGGAGAGAGCAGTGAACTGTCAGTTGATGGAGTTTTTGTTTATATAGGAACACAAGCCAATTCAGATTTATTAAAAGGGTTGGTTGATCTAGATGAAAGGGGATATGTTATAGCAGGAGAAGATACCGTTACTAAAGTGCCGGGATTGTATGTGGCTGGTGATTTGCGCAAAAAACCAATGAAACAGGTTGTGACGGCAGCTGCAGATGGAGCAGTAGCTGCTATGCAGGCTGAGAGATATTTAGCAGAAAACAAGTAATTTAGAGATTTAGGAGGTGAAATGAGTTGCTGTTGGTTTTAGCAGCTTTTGTGACGTTAGTTATAGATTTGTATTCTAAACATTTGGTGTTGACTAATATGCAGCTGCATCAATCGATTCCAGTTGTAGAAAATGTTTTTCACATTACTTATGTTTATAACTATGGAGCTGCTTTTGGTATAATGCCGGGCAAAACTTGGTTTTTTATCACAATCACTGTTGCAGTTGTAGCAGGTATGCTTATTTTTTATTATAGAAAACTCACAAATCAAAGTGCATGGGTAAAGTGTGCTCTTGGAATATTTGTAGGAGGGGCATTAGGCAATCTAATAGATCGAATTCGATTTGGAAAAGTAGTAGACTTTTTAGACTTTAGGTTTTGGCCGGTATTTAATTTTGCTGATGTGGCTATTGTTGTTGGAGCAGCACTTCTCATATTTGCAATGTTTCGCATAGAGCATTGAGTTTAAGAGTTTTTAAAGCTTTAAATTTTTAAAGGGAGTTATCTAG
>JAJOKN010000117.1 GCA_021129815.1 Desulfotomaculum sp.
CCGGTTTGTGGAAAAGGCAGATAGTAAAGACGTATGAAGTAGTAAAGAAAGAAGGCATAAGTCAGAAAAGGCGTGCTATTATGGAAATGTTTAGGGGTGTTAAGAATTGAACGGTCTTTTGATTGTAGGTGCTGGCGGGCATGGCAGAGTGGTGCTGGATACAGCGTTAGCGATGAATAGGTGGGAAAGAATTGCTTTTTTGGATGATTATCATAAAAATTCAAGTATTTATGGTTATCCGGTTATAGGCAGGATAAATCAGGCAAGGGAGTTTTTAAATGATTATAAAGATGCAGTTATAGCTATCGGGGATAATTTTATGAGAGTGCAGCTGTTAAAGGAATTTATGGAGATGGGTTTTAATTTGCCGGTGGTAAAGCATCCACAGGCATTTATTAGCAAAAATGCAGAGGTTGAATCTGGCACGATGATATTTGCGCAGGCAGCGGTGAATGTTGGAGCCAAAGTGGGTTTTGGATGCATAATAAATACTGCTTCAGTGGTGGAGCACGACTGCATTTTGGGTGATGGAGTGCATCTTTCGCCGGGCGTGCGTTTGGGAGGAGAAGTGAGGATAGGAAAATACAGTTGGATAGGAATTGGTGCGAGCGTCATACATAGGATTGCAATAGGTGAAGGTGTTATCATAGGTGGGGGCGCAGCTGTTATAAGTGATATTGAGGATTATGTGACTGCTGTTGGCGTGCCGGCGAGAGTGGTAAAAAAGCGGGAAAAAGTGATAAAATAATGTATAGCGACGTTGATTAAAACTATAAATTGTTACTTAAACAGATCCTTAAGAGAAAGGTTGATATGAGGTGAAAATCCCTTATGGGATATCAAACTTCAAAAAGTTGAGAACAGAAGGCTTTATATATACAGACAAAACTAGAGCTATAGAAATATTAGAAAAATCAGGGGCAGAGTACGTCTTTTTCATCCGTCCTAGAAGATTTGGCAAAAGCCTATTTTTATCAATGCTACAGCACTACTACGATATAGACGAAAGTCATAACTTTGATAAATTTTTCAAAGACCTATACATCGGCAAAAACCCAACACCGCTTAAAAACAGCTATCTGGTGATGCAGTTGGACTTTTCCGGCTTAAATACCGATACCAAAGAAGCTTTGCAAAAATCCTTTATAGATAGTGTAAGGACAGAACTTATAGGATTTTTAAAAAAATATGAAAAACAACTGAAGACTGCTTATGAAACTTTAGACCAGCTTAGAAAAACAGAAGATATAAGATCAATGCTGGGGCTAGTGTTTAACCAAGTAAAGAGTGCAAACCAAAAACTCTACCTCATAATAGACGAATACGACCACTTTGCAAACGATATAATAGCGATGGGAGATAATGAGTTTTACAAAGATATAATAAGAGCAACAGGCTTTGTAAGAGACTTCTACGAAACCATAAAGATAGGCACAGAGAGCGTGATAGACAGAATATTCATAACAGGCATATCACCGGTGATGATGGACGACTTAACGAGCGGATTCAACATAGCA
>JAJOKN010000023.1 GCA_021129815.1 Desulfotomaculum sp.
AATACATCACCATTATTTTTAATAATATGCTTGTTATTAGGGTTAGCTGCTGGTATAATTAGTGTGGTAAAAACAATTGAAAAGTTACTTGCAAAAAAACTTTAACTTTAAGCGGGTGTGAAGCATGTTTTTTGGAGCAGTAAAAGAACGTGACATGTTTGAACAAGTTATACGGACTTTAAAGTTATTGAGTTTAATAGCAGTGTTGTTTTTAATATGCTGTGTATTGTTTTTTGATGTGTCAAGCTGTATTAAAAATGGTTTTGTGGCTGGTATGGCTATTGGGGCAATAAATACAGTTTTAACATACATAGGTTTAAGCTGTTCATTAGTTGAGCGTCAGTATTATTCTAAGAAGCATATGGTATGCAACAAAGCAACCTTTTTGCTGCGTTGGACACTGATAATCGCGCTTATTTTCCTAGCTTCGCGTGTTGATTGGTTAAATATATATGCTGTTTTTATAGGAGTAATTATGGCACCGGTAATATCATTTGTGGACTTTGGTGTTGCAGTAGTTTTTAATTGCAGAGGCAGCACAAGGAACTTAGAGAATAAATGATATTACGGTGCTTTTTGTTTTGTCAGCTAGATGGTGGAATTGACCAGAACAAGTAGCAGCATAATTAATGCTGGGTTCTGGTGCTATAAAAAAAGAAAGGGGGGAGTATATGCGTGATCTAGAGGAAGTATCGAGGGAGAAATATGCTTTATGGGAGGCTTTGCTTGGAGAGTATGCCAAGAAGCCCTTGCATCTAGGTGAAATTGCAGGAATACCTATAGAAATAAACTTAGCAACTGTAGTTGCAACATGGGTAGTAATGTTTATTGCTTTTGTGGTGGGCGTGTTGGCTACGAGGAATGTGAGTGTTGATAGACCGAGCAAGTTGCAAGTGATTTATGAAACAATTCATGATTTCTTAAAAAACTTGCTCTTTGACACCATTGAAAACAAAAAGAGAGCTAAATCATTAATAACGTTTATTTTAACGTTGTTCACTTTTATATTGTTCTGTAATGTGTTGGGGCTGTTCCCTGGCATGAAAACTCCTACTGCTGATCTCAGTACTACTGTAGGGTTAGCTCTTATGGTGATGGTTTTGGTATATATTCTTGGTTTTAAAGACAGAGGAGTAAAGTATTTGGGACACTTTTTTGTGTTTCCTCTTCCTCATCTGTTGTTTGCGCCTATTAATATTATCCTTAATATTATTAAGGAAATAGCAAAGCCACTTACATTGTCAATGCGTTTGTTTGGTAACATGTTTGCTGGTGGTTTGATGGTTGTTGTGTTGCTGGCGTTAATTCCACCTATAGCTAACTTACTGGGTGGTTTCATTCCTTCAGTGATATGGCTTGGTTTTAAGATATTTGTAGGTGTTTTACAGGCGTTTATATTTACTGTGTTGACTATCGTGTATATTTCACTGGCTGTAAATGAGCACCACTAAATCCAAAAATG
>JAJOKN010000051.1 GCA_021129815.1 Desulfotomaculum sp.
ATACAAACCACACCATAGTTTGTATTACTTATTCTCATTAAAAATACAAATCCCTCTCTCCTCTTTCAATCAGCTCAAGCCTTTTTAAGGTTGCAGCGCGCATGCTTTCTTTTGGTATCATTTCCAGATGTTTTTTTATCGTTTTCTCGCCTATTTCCCTTGTTTCAGGTGATGCATAGTCCATAAGGTACTCTTTAAACGTGAGCAGCGCGTTAGCTTGGCACATGTTTTGAATTTCTCCAGTTTTAGCTAAAGACATAAATCTATCCCCTGTGCGGCCTTCTCGATAACATGCTGTGCAGTAGCTCGGCAAGTATCCTGATTCACATACGCTGCGCAGCACTTCATCTGGACTTCTGTTGTCTTCCACTTCAAACTGCGTCAGTTGCTGTGCGCTTTGCTGTTCTTCTCTCCTCTTGTATTCCATTTGATATCCTCCCACGCCGGTACAGGAACCCGCGCTTATCTGTGACACCCCGTACTTGATGAGTTTATCCCTAAATGCAGCTGATTCGCGCGTGGACAGTATTATACCTGTGTATGGCACTGCCAATCTCAATATAGCAATTATCTTTGCAAAGTCGCTGTCGCTCACCAAATAAGGGAACTTCTCTATGCTCACATTGAGCGCGGGTTTAAGCTTCGGCACTGAAATTGTGTGAGGTCCCACGCCAAATCTTTCTTCTAAGTGAACAGCATGATAGATCAAACTCATAACTTCAAACTTATAGTCGTAAAGACCGAACAGCACTCCTATGCCTACATCGTCAATGCCTGCTTGCATTGCCCTATCCATAGCCAGCGCATGCCAGTCGTAGTCTGATTTAGGTCCAGATGGATGCATTTTTTTATAAGTATCCCTGTGGTATGTTTCTTGAAACAGAATATAAGTGCCTATTTTCGCATCTTTTAGTTTTTTATAGTTCTCCACTGTGGTAGCTGCAATATTCACATTTATTCTGCGTATGCTTCCATTGTTCAGCTTAACGTTGTATATGGTATCGATGCACTCAAGTATATACTCTATAGGACACTCAATGGGATGCTCTCCTGCTTCCAGAGCCAGCCGCTTATGCCCCAAAGTTTCTAAAACTTTTACTTCTTCTTCGAGCTCTTCCATGGTGAGCTTCTTTCTTATCATTTTGTTGCTTACACGATAACCGCAGTAAACACAGTTGTTTATACAGTAACTGCTCACGTACAGAGGCGCAAAGAGCACTATCCTCTTGCCGTATATCTTCTCCTTGACTTCACTTGCAGCTTCAAACATCAAGCTCACAAGCTCATCATCTTCTGCCTGCAAAAGCGCTGCTACTTCCTCCGGCAAAAGCCCTTTTGCATTGCGCGCTTTTTCTATGATTTTTCGCACTTCTTCCTTGCTCTTTCTCTTTCCTTGCTCCAGATCTTCGTTTATTTTAATTTCATCGATATAATCTGCTA
>JAJOKN010000050.1 GCA_021129815.1 Desulfotomaculum sp.
TAGCCAATTGAATACCTGGAATGTTTTTAAACTCTTGCCGTAAAAGCGAAGTTATTTCATTAAGCGAACGCTCTCGCTCTTCTTTATCAACTAACTGAACAAAACCTCTCACTTCACTTCTATCTACTGTTAAATAACATTTTGTCACTTCTGGAAAACTCAATATTAGGTTTTCTATTTCCTTGGCTTTTTTGTTTGCTCCCTCCAGGTTTAAACCAGAATCCAACCTCGCAATTATGCTGAATTCCCCTACATCTGCTTTAGGAATAAGACCTTTACCTAACTGCGATGCGACTAATAAGCTACCCACAAACAAAGCAAATGCGCATATCAAAACCACAATTCTAAATCTAAGAGTAACTTTTAAAAGCCTTACATAACTTTCAGTTATTTTATTCAAGTAAGCATCAAATACTTTGAGCGCTTTTTTATATAAAACTTCCCTGCCTTCCAGCCTTTTTAAGTGTTTGGAAGATAACATTGGAATCAATGTAAGAGCCATGAACAACGAAAAGCAAATTGCAAATATCATAGTAAATCCAAACTGCTCAAAAAATATACCTGCCAACCCTGTCATCATGGCGATAGGGAAAAACACCGCTATGACAACCCATGTAGTAGCCAGCACTGCCATTCCTACTTCTTTAGTTGCATCCTTGGCAGCAGCCAGAGGAGTTTTACCCATATCCAAATGCCTTTTAATGTTTTCAATAACTACGATGGCATCATCTATCAATAAACCAATAGCTATAGAGAGCGCAAGCAGTGTCATTGTGTTCAAAGTAAAGTCCATAATTTTCATCATAAACACAGTGGCTATTATGCTAAATGGAATGGAAATGGCAACTATTATAGTACTGCGAAAGCTTCGTAGGAACATAAATACAATCAACGTTGTCAAAATTACTCCTAAGATTAGTTTAAACAAAACATCATTTACTGTGTTCCTTATTCCTACAGAAGCGTCCTTTACAATCTCCAGTTTTACATCTTCAGGCAACAGCTTTTGTATTTTTTCTGCCTCTTTTTTTACCCTATCAACTACCTCTAGCGTATTCTCCCCAGACTGCTTTATAACATCAATCCCTATTGTTTCTCTCCCTTGATAAAGACAAACATATAAACGATCTTCAATGCCAACAGAAATATCAGCCACATCTTTTAAATAAATTTGCCTGCCGCCTCTATATGCAATTGCTATGTTGTTTAACTCTTCTACATACTCTACCTTTCCGAGCGTTCTAATTGAAATTTCTGTTGCACCACCCCTTAAATCTCCGCTTGCTAGTTCTATATTTTTTCTTTCTAGAGCACTTATAACTTCCGATACAGCAATTCTATAAGCAGCAAG
>JAJOKN010000083.1 GCA_021129815.1 Desulfotomaculum sp.
TGCGCACTTTGCTCAAAACTGCTACTTTACCGTCTTCAACTGTTAGTATAGGTCTTATTTGCAATACAGATTTATTATAAAAAACTGAGTTTGAAATGTCTACTTCACGGTATGATTCATCATCAAAATTTACACTCAATGAAACCATAGCGATATCGAGTTCTTTTGTTAAGTTACTTGGTATGTATGAAGTGCTGTCGGTTACTATCTTTATAGCCATAAGATAAGCATCCTTTCTAGAGTTTTTTATTATGTTGCAAAAGGTTGATATTGTCAGAAATAATATAACATAATTGCACTGAGGTCGAAAATAATATATAATCTAGATGGGCTTATTATTAAAAAATTATTTTTAAAATTAAGGAGGGGTGTTACTTGATAAAGAGAGTAGCTCTGTTTCTATTGGTTAACATTTTAGTGCTGACTACGATAGTAATAATGGTGAGTATATTTGGTATTGGAAATTATCTGACGGCATATGGAATTGACTATTTTCAATTATTGATTTTCTCAGCTGTCATTGGTTTTTCTGGTGCTTTTATATCGCTTTTGCTTTCTAAATGGATGGCAAAATGGATGCTGAAAGTAAGAATTATTGATCCTAACTCTAAACTATCGCCTGCTGAAAAAGAGCTTTTGGAAATGGTTTATCGCATTGCTAAAAAAGCAGGGCTTAAAAAGATGCCAGAAGTAGGTATTTATCCTTCTAAAGAAGTAAATGCTTTTGCTACAGGACCTTCTAGAAACAATGCGCTTGTCGCTGTGTCAAGCGGGCTGTTAGAACATCTGGATAGAGATGCAGTAGAAGGGGTTGTAGCGCATGAAGTGGCACATATTGCAAATGGCGATATGGTCACGATGACGCTGCTGCAAGGAATTATAAATACTTTTGTGGTATTTTTGGCTAGAATTGTAGCATATTTCGTATCCAGTATGGTACGCAGTGAAATGGCAGGCATAGTATATATTACGTGTGTAATAATATTCCAGATATTCTTCTCTATACTGGGAAGCATTGTAGTGATGGCTTTTTCACGCTATCGCGAATATCAAGCGGATGCCGGAGGAGCTTTGCTGGCAGGCAAAGACAAGATGGTTCATGCGCTCAAATCTTTAAAACGCACTTTGAATTTGGTGGAAACTGAACATGCATCTATACAAACGTTTAAGATAAATGGAGGCAAAAGCAGCTGGCTTAAGCTCTTTGCATCTCACCCTGATATAGATGATCGCATAAAGCGTTTGATTGAAAAGTAAAGAGTTGAAAACATACTAAAGCCCCTGATTTAAGGGGCTT
>JAJOKN010000099.1 GCA_021129815.1 Desulfotomaculum sp.
TTTGCTTAAAATCATTTTAGATTTATATTCTTTACACTTACTATTATCATTCCATATCAAATATACGAGTTATTTCAAAAACTTTACCAGAAAATTCATCAACATCAATAAACACCGCATTAAATTGATACGGTGTACAAGCAACTTTAAATTTTTGCGGTAATGCAGTTATAAACTTGCGCAAAATAATATCTACTTCAATCCCTATAACTGAATCACGCGGTCCAGTCATCCCTATATCTGTAATGTATGCAGTACCTTTAGGCAATATCCTTTCATCAGCAGTTTGAACATGAGTATGAGTTCCAAATAAAGCTGTAACACGCCCATCCAGATACCAGCCCATAGCCATTTTTTCTGAAGTAGCTTCTGCATGAAAATCTACCAATATAATATCAGTTTTATCACCAATCTCCCTTAATATTTCATCAGCTTTGCGAAATGGACAGTCTATTTCAGCCATAAATACCCTGCCCATTAAGTTTATTACAGCCAGTTTAATATTATTACCTAATTCACAAACAACATAACCCTTTCCAGGCACTTCAGGCGGGTAATTAGCCGGCCTAATTATTCTATTCTCGTTTGAAATATAATCAAATATTTCTTTTTTATCCCAGACATGATTTCCTGTAGTCAGCACATCAATACCACAAGAAAAGAGCTCTTTAGCTGCTGATTTAGTAATACCTTTTCCATCGGATACATTTTCAGCATTAGCTATTACAAAATCAATTTTCAATTCTTCTTTTATTCCCTGCAAACACTCTTTAACAGCACGCAACCCAACATTGCCAACAATATCAGCAATCATTAAAATTCTCAAAACTAAGATAACCCCCAAAAACTACTTATTGAAAACAAAAACTCTTCCTTCTTCTCTAAAACCAAATAACGGTTTTTTTCCTGCACAGCTCTTTATGCTTTCCAACATTGTCTCTATTAATTCATCTTGAAATTTTAGATCTTCATAATCAAAAGCTTCAGAAGTATCTTTTATAATAATTTCATTTATTAACTGACTTAAACATTGAATAATCAACGCTATTTCCTTTTGTTCCAGGGTATTAACATCTCGTTCTATTTCCAACATCGACAACTCTTCTATATTGCGCTTATCAATGTTCACTATCTGAACTTCTCTTCCTTTTAGCATATTATAAGTATCAATAGTATCTTTAAGTAAGTTTTTCAGCTCTATGAAGTTACTTGTCCTCAAAGCTTTCTTCAGCAAGAAACTGAACTTAATAGTCTTTTTACTGGGATCAAAATCAATAGTTGA
>JAJOKN010000097.1 GCA_021129815.1 Desulfotomaculum sp.
CTTTAACACAACCTCTCACATCTTCCTGCTTCCCGGCTTTACAGCTGGCAAGCCTTGTTTGCACAGCGGGCATTCTTCGGGTTCATAAACAGCTGTATCGGTGTTTATCAGCGCAACAATCGGCACGCTTAGGTCAGCCTTGCCGCCGCTCCTGTTTATGATTGCTGCAACTCCCACGACATCACCGCCTAAATTTTTCACTGCATCTATGACTTCTTTCACAGAGCCTCCAGTAGTTATCACATCTTCTGCTACCAGTATCTTTTCTCCTGCATTGATGCTAAAGCCGCGCCTTAGCGTCATAACGCCGTTTTCTCTCTCTGTAAATAGTCCGCGCGTTTTTAGCGCTCTTGCAAGCTCATAAGAAACAAGTATGCCGCCTATTGCTGGCGCAACCACAGCTTGTATTTCTGTAATACCTTTTTCCTTCAGTGCTTTTGCAAGTTCCCTACACAGCATCTCACAGTATTCGGGATGCTGCAATACTTTTGCACACTGAAAATACTGGTCACTGTGTTTCCCAGAAGACAGCAAAAAATGCCCTTTTAGCATCGCACCTGTTTTTTTGAGTATTTCCTCTATTTCATGTTCTTTCAACATTTCTTCATCTTCCCTTTCACATTAGAAATTTCCTTTAAAATAGCTTCAGCTGCTTTTACAGGATCATCAGCGCGCACAACAGGACGCCCAACTACTATATAAGATGCACCTAGATCCAACGCTTGCTTTGGGGTCATAACTCTCACTTGGTCATTTTTATCGGTATTTTCAGGGCGAATGCCCGGTGTTATGATTGTAAAAACATCGCCGCATTCTTTCCTAATTATTTCTATTTCACTTGGTGCTGCAACTACACCGTGCAGTCCCGCTTGCTGCGCAAGCTTTGCTAAACGCACTACATGTTCTTCTACTGCCCCTTGAATGCTAAGCTGGCAGTTTAAATCTCCTTGAGACATGCTGGTGAGCACTGTGACTGCAACCACCATTGGAGGCTTTATATTGCATATTGCTGCCTCATCTTGCATAGCACTTGCTGCTGCCTGCATCATGCTTAATCCTCCGCTTGCATGCACATTGATTATATCCACTTCATAGCGCGTAAGCACTCTGCACGCCTTTGCAACTGTAGCAGGAATGTCATGCAGCTTTAAATCCAAAAATATCTTATGCCCTGCATTTTTGATAGA